>NZ_JAPVLS010000032.1:57467-98945 GCF_027158125.1 Streptomyces sp. H39-C1 | reverse complement strand
CCTCGACACGCACCTACGGGCCGTCCTCGGGACCGGCCTCGACGACTTCACCGCGCGCTGGCGCGCCTATGTACAGCGGGAGTTGGCATGACGACCGGTGGGAGCAGTGACGGTGACGGGGTGCCGGAGGCGGACTTCACCCCTGAGGAGATCGCGCGGGGACGGGCGCTGCGGCGCGGGCAGTGGCCGCCCGCCCTCGCCGGCCGGCTGGCCTCCCTCCTGCTCCTTCTCGTCCTCGGGCTGACCCCGGCCGGCGCCGGCCTCGTCGGTCTCTTCGGCGACTCCTGGGCCGCGCGGATCGTCGGCGGCGGGCTCGCCCTGGTGCTGCTGCGACAGCTCGTCGCGCTGCCCTTCGCCGCCCGGGTGCGGATCGTACGGGCCCGGTTCGGGCTGGTCACCCAGGGGTGGGGCGGCTGGGCGGTGGATGTGCTGCGCGGGCTGCTCGTCTCCGTACCGCTCGCGCTGGGTGCGCTCTTCGCCGTCTACGCGCTCGCCGGGACCACCTCCCGGTGGTGGATCTGGACGGCGCTCGGTGCGGCCGCCGTCACCGTCGCCCTCTCGTGGCTGGCCCCCGTCGTGTTCGAACCGCTCTTCAACCGCTTCGCCCCGATGGAACCGGGTCCGCTGCGCGACGCGCTCCTCGCCCTCGCGGCGCGCGACGGGATCGCCGTACGCGATGTCCTCGTCGCCGACGCCTCCCGGCGCACCACCGCGCTCAACGCGTACGTCTCCGGCTTCGGCCGGACGCGGCGGATCGTCGCCTACGACACGCTCCTGACGACCGCCGAGCCGCGCGAGGTCGAGCTGGTCGTGGCGCACGAGCTGGGCCATGTGAAGCACCGGGATGTGGCGCGGGGGACGGTGCTCGGCGCGCTGGGGGCGGCGGCCGGGGTGTGCGTGCTGGCGGCGGTGGTGAGCCGGCAGCCGCTCCTCGACGCCGCGGGCGTGTCCCGCTTCTCCGACCCGCGCTCGATGATGCTGCTCGCGGCGGTGGCCGCGGTGGGGTCGACGCTGGCGGGGCCGTTCGGATGTGCGCTGAGCCGCCGGGTGGAACGCCGGGCCGACGCGCACGCGCTGCGGCTGACGGGGGATCCGGCGGGGTTCATCGCGATGCAGCGCCGGCTGGCGGTGGCGAACATCGCGGATCCGGAGCCGCCGCGGGTGCTGCATGCGCTGTTCGGTACGCATCCGACGTCTGCCGAACGGATCGCGGCGGCGCGGTAGTGCCACGCGCCCCGGGCGGTGGGGACGTCAACGGGAGGTGAGCGCGGGGGTGCGGATTCCGGCGGTGCGCTGACGGGGGAGCGGATCCCCCAGACCCAGGCCCCGGTGAGCCGCCGGCCGGGGCCCCGGCCGGCCCGCAGCAGGCCGCGAACACCGCGGCGTCGGCGGCGCACACGAGGCAGAAGAACTCCGCCGCGTAGCCCAGGAACGGCAGCAGCGCGGGGGAGAGCACGACGAGGGCGGCGGCCGGCGGATACTGCCAGGTCACGTCGTCCAGCGGGAAGGTGCCGGTGCGCAGGATCTGGTACCAGCCCTGGTAGATCACGGACACATCGGTCGTGACATCCGGGCACGGCAGGACGACGACGTGGAAGACGCACAGCAGCAGCGCACCGCGGGTCAGCGCCCACACGAGGACGACGGGCTTCCTGCTGACCTGTGCGGTGCTCACCGGTGCGTCATGCGGCCGGAGTGACCGGAGGGAGCCCACGACGCGGCGGCGGCGCCCAGTAGGGTGAAGGCTCGTTCACGAGGGAGGGCGTCGAACGGTGGCACAGCTCGTCGCATCGCAGTCCGCGCGCGAGAGCGCGGCAGCCGCGCCGATCGCGCGGCAGCGGGACCGAATACGCACGGTCGCCCTGACCGTGCTCTGCTTCGCCGCCGTGCTGGCCGTGGGGCTGCAGCAGTGGGTGACCGTCCGGATCGGCGGGTTCGACCTGGGGATATTCGACCAGGCGGTCCGCGCGTACTCCCACTTCCAGCTGCCGCGCTCGCCCATCAAGAACTACCACCACGAGTTCCCGCCCGGCTTCTCCCTGCTGGGTGACCACTTCTCGCCGGTCCTCGCCCTCCTCGCCCCGCTGTACTGGGTGTGGGACGACCCCCGCATGCTGATCGGCGCCCAGGCGGCGCTCTTCGCGGCCGGCGTGCCGGTCGTGCGGCGGATCGCGGGGCACTGCTTCGCCGAGGCGCCGCAGGCCACCGTCCGCAGGGCCGCCGACCTGAGCTGCCTGGTCCACGGGCTGGGCTGGCCGCTGCTGCGCGCTTCGGGGGTCGGCTTCCACGAGGTCGCCTTCGCCGTCCCGCTGACCCTGCTGATGCTGGAGCGCGGGCTGGCCCGGCGCTACGGCGCGGTGCTGGTCTGCGCCGTCCTGCTGTGCTGCACCAAGGAGGACCTGGGGCTGCTCGCGGCGGCGTACGGGGCCGTCCTCATCGGCCGCGGCCGCCGGGACGGGGACCGGCCGGCGGTGCGTACCGGGCTCACGCTGTTCGTGCTGGGGCCGGTGGCGGCGCTGCTCGCGATCCGGGTGCTGATACCGGCGATGGGCGGGGTGCCCGGCTACTACTGGAACTACAGCGCCCTCGGCCCGGACATGGGGTCCGCGGCGCTGCGCTTCCTGACCGATCCGATCGCGGCCTTCGCGGTGACCGTCGACCACTCGGCGAAACCGGTTCTCCTGCTGTGGCTGCTGGGGCCGCTGCTCCTGCTGCCGCTCGGGTCCGCCACCTTCTGGTGCGCGGTCCCGCTGCTCGCCGAGCGGCTCTTCTCCGACAACCCCAGCCACTGGGCGACCACCCACCACTACGACGCCTTCCTGTGGCCGGTCCTGCTGGTGGCCGCGGTGGAGACGGCGGCCCGGCTGCACCGCAGACACACCGGGCGGCCGGTCGCTCGCTGGACGCTGGTGGCGGTGGCCTGTTCACTGCTGGTCTCGGTCGTGTGCGGTCTGGGCAATCTTCTGCTGCCGGCCGCCTGGACGCCCAGCCCCTCGGAACGGGCGCTCGCCGAGGGCGTGCGCCTGGTGCCGGCGGGGGCCACTGTCGAGGCCGACAACAACGCGGCGCCCCGGCTGACCCGCCGCGCCCAGGTCGTCATCGCGGACGAGACCCCGCGCGACGCCGAGTACGTGCTGCTCCAGACGGTGCGGAAGATGTTCCCCTTCACGACGGTGGACGACCAGCGCGACCGCGTGCTGCTGCTGCTCGACAACGGCTACACCGTGCTGTGGGCGAAGGACGGCGTCGTCCTGCTGCACCGGACCGACCCCGGCCGCCCGGTACCCGGCGCGCGGGTGCCGGGCGACGACAGCGTGCCCGTCAAGGAACCGGAAGTCCGTTCCTGACACCCAGGGGCAGGGACCGGTGCGGACCGGCAGGGACCGGCACCGGTCGGCTACTCTCGGCGGCGATGGACAAGACCTTGATCGTCACCAATGACTTCCCGCCCCGGCCCGGCGGCATCCAGGCCTTCGTGCACAGCATGGCGCTGCGGCTGGATCCCGGACAGGTGGTCGTGTACGCCTCGACGTGGAAAGGGCCGGACGGCGGCGAGGTCGAGCGCTTCGACGCCGAACAGCCGTTCCCGGTCATCCGCGACCGTACGACGATGCTGCTGCCCACCCCCGGCGTGACCCGGCGCGCGGCCGGGCTGCTGCGCGAGCACGGCTGCTCGTCGGTGTGGTTCGGAGCGGCGGCGCCGCTGGGGCTGATGGCCCCCGCGCTGCGCCGGGCGGGCGCGCGCAGGCTGGTCGCCACCACGCACGGCCACGAAGCGGGCTGGGCCCAACTGCCCGCCAGCCGGCAGCTGCTGCGCCGGATCGGCGAGGGCACCGACACCATCACGTACCTGGGCGAGTACACGCGGTCGCGGATCGCGAAGGCGCTCACGCCCGCCGCGGCGGCGCGGATGGTGCAACTGCCGCCCGGTGTCGACGAGAAGACCTTCCACCCGGCCTCGGGCGGCGCCGCGGTACGGGCCCGGCTCGGGCTCGCGGACCGGCCGGTGGTGGTGTGCGTCTCGCGGCTGGTGCCGCGCAAGGGACAGGACACGCTGATCCTGGCGATGCCGCGGATCCTGGCCGCCGTGCCGGACGCGGTGCTGCTGGTGGTCGGCGGCGGACCGTACGCCAAGGACCTGGCCGAACTCTCGGCGCGGACCGGCGTCACCGACTCCGTGCGCTTCACGGGACCGGTGCCCTGGGAGGAGCTGCCCGCCCACTACGGCGCGGGGGACGTCTTCGCGATGCCGTGCAGGACCCGCCGCGGCGGGCTGGACGTCGAAGGCCTGGGAATCGTCTACCTGGAGGCCTCGGCGACCGGACTGCCGGTGGTGGCGGGCGATTCGGGCGGCGCCCCGGACGCGGTGCTGGACGGCGAGACCGGTTGGGTGGTGCCCGGAGGTTCGCCCGCGCAGGCGGCGGACCGGATCGTCACCCTGCTGGGCGACCCGGAGCTGCGCCGGCGGATGGGCAAGCGCGGCCGGCGCTGGGTCGAGGAGGCGTGGCGCTGGGATCTGCTGGCGGAACGTCTGAAGTCGTTGCTGTAAAGGGCACTTGACGCGCAACGGCTCCCCCGGACGAGGTCCGGGGGAGCCGTTTTCCGTGCGTGCGCTCAGTGCTGGTAGAGCGCCTCGATCTCGCCCGCGAAGTCCTTCATGACGACGTTGCGCTTCAGCTTCAGCGACGGCGTCACATGGCCCGACTCCTCGGTGAACTGGTTCGGCAGGATCTGGAACTTGCGCACCGACTCGGCCTTGGAGACGGCCGCGTTGCCCTGGTCCACCGCGTGCTGCACGGCGGCCAGCAGCTCCGGGTCCTCGGCCAGTTCGGCCACGCTGCGGCCGGCCTTGCCGTGCTGTTCCGCCCAGCGGGGCAGGAACTCCTCGTCCAGGGTGACGAGGGCGGCGATGAACGGCTTGCCGTCACCGACGACCATGCACTCGGCGATCAGCGCGTCGGCCCGGATCCGGTCCTCGATCACGGCGGGGGCGACGTTCTTGCCGCCGGCCGTGACGATGATCTCCTTCTTGCGGCCGGTGATGGACAGATAGCCGTCCTCGTCGACCGTGCCCAGGTCACCGGTGTGGAACCAGCCGTCGGAGACCGCGTCGGCGGTGGCCGTCTGGTTGTTCCAGTAGCCGGAGAACAGGTGCTCGCCATGCAGCAGCACCTCGCCGTCGTCGGCGATCCGCACCGTCGAACCGGGCAGCGGCTGGCCGACCGTGCCGATCTTCGTACGGTCCCAGGGGTTGAACGCGGTGGCCGCACAGGACTCGGTGAGGCCGTAGCCCTCCAGGACGGTGAAGCCGATGCCCCGGTAGAAGTGCCCGAGCCGCTCGCCCAGCGGCGCGCCGCCGGAGATGGCGTGCGTGGCGCGGCCGCCGAGGACGGCGCGCAGCTTGCTGTAGACCAGCCGGTCGAAGACCTTGTGCTTGAACTTCAGGCCGACCGACGGGCCGCCGGCGGAGTCCAGCGCCCGGCTGTAGGTGATCGCGGTGTCCGCGGCCTTGTCGAAGATCTTGCCCTTGCCGTCGGCCTGCGCCTTGGCCCGCGCCGAGTTGTACACCTTCTCGAAGACCCGGGGCACGCCCAGGATCATCGTCGGCCGGAACGCGGCCAGCTCGTCGGTGAGGTGCTTGATGTCGCTGACGTGCCCGAGCTTGATCGGCGCCATCACGGCCGCCACCTCGACCAGCCGGCCGAAGACGTGCGCGAGCGGCAGGAACAGCAGCACCGAGGACTCGCCGGTCCTGAACAGCGGGGCGAGGCGTTCCACCACATTGCCGCACTCGGCGAAGAAGGCCCGGTGGCTCAGCACACAGCCCTTGGGGCGGCCGGTGGTCCCGGAGGTGTACACGATCGTGGCGGGGGAGTCCGCGATGGCGGTCGCTCCCCGCTCGTCCACCACCTTCTCGGAGATGTCGGCGCCGACGGACACCAGGTGTTCCACGGCGCCGGCGTCGATCCGCCAGACGTGCTTGAGCTCGGGGAGCCGGTCGTGCACCGAGGCGACGGCGGCCTCGTGGGTACCGGACTCGACGATGCAGGCCACCGCGCCCGAGTCACCGAGGATCCACTCGACCTGTTCGGCCGAGGACGTCTCGTACACGGGCACGGCGACCGCGCCGGCGCTCCAGATCGCGAAGTCGAAGAGCGTCCACTCGTACCGGGTGGGCGACATCAGGGCGACCCGGTCGCCAGGCTGCACGCCGGATGCGATCAGTCCCTTGGCGACGGCTCTGACCTCGGAGAAGAAGTCGGTGGCGGTGACGTCCTGCCATTCGCCGCCCGCGTTCTTGCGGGCGATCACCGGAACAGCTGGGTGCTGAGCGGCGTTGCGGCGGATCAGATCCGTCAGGTTGCCGTCCGCGGGGACCTCGTAAAGGGCCGGAAGGCTGAACTCACGCAAGGCTGGTGCTCCTCATCGGCGCGACGGCGCACCCGGAGGGATAGTTGGACGGCCTGGACGTTACCCACCGGTAAAGCTTTCGCGATAGGGGTGCAGTACAGATGTTTTATGCATCACATACCCAGGAGTGCGGCTGAACCGCTCCGCGAACAGTAGTCCAGAGCGCCGGTAACCCGCAGGTAACCGGCGATAGGCTGACGGCCATGCGGGTCCATGTGGTGAGCGATGTGCACGGTGCGGCGGAGGCTCTGGCCAGGGCCGGAGACGGTGCGGACGCCTTGATCTGCCTCGGCGACCTCGTGCTCTTCCTGGACTACGCCGATCACTCACGGGGGATCTTCCCGGACCTCTTCGGCGCGGCGAACGCCTCGCGCATGGTCGCGCTGCGGACCGCCAAGCGCTTCGAGGAGGCCCGCGCCCTCGACCGCGAGCTGTGGGAGGGCATCGACCGGCGCGGCGCCATCGAGACCGCCGTACGGAAGCAGTACGCGGAACTCTTCGCGGCCTTTCCCGCGCCGACGTACGCCACCTACGGCAATGTCGACATTCCGGCGCTGTGGTCGGAGTACGCCACCGAGGGCACCACGGTCCTGGACGGCGGCACCGCCGAGATCGGCGGCCTGGTCTTCGGCTTCGTCGGCGGCGGACTGCGGACGGCGATGCGCACCCCGTACGAGATCGACGAGGCCGAGTACGCCGGGAAGGTCGCGGCGCTCGGGCGGGTCGACGTGCTCTGCTCGCACATCCCGCCCGCCGTTCCCGAGCTCTGCTACGACACCGTCGCCCGCCGCTTCGAACGCGGCAGCGAGGCGCTGCTCGACGCGATCCGCACCACCCGCCCCAAGTACGCCCTCTTCGGCCATGTCCACCAGCCGCTGGTCCCGCGGATGCGGATCGGCAGGACCGAGTGCGTCAACGTCGGACACTTCAACGCCACCCGCAGGCCATGGGCCCTGGAGTGGTGAGTGCCGGGGTGACAGTTGTTCGACCGGCAGGCGGTAGCCTGCACCAGCAGACCCAGACATACGGCGCGAAGTCCCGGAGGGGCCACAGCGATGGCGGAACACACCAAGTCGAGCATCACCATCGAGGCGGCCCCGGCCGACGTCATGGGCGTCATCGCCGATTTCACCCGCTATCCCGAGTGGACCGGTGAGGTGAAGGAGGCGGAGATCCTCTCCGCCGACGCCGAGGGCCGCGCGGAGCGGGTCCGGCTGCTGCTGGACGCCGGGGCGATCAAGGACGACCACACGCTCGCCTACCGCTGGGTCGGCGACAGCGAGGTCCACTGGTCGCTGGTCAAGTCCCAGATGCTCCGCACCCTGGACGGCTCGTACGCCGTCGCCCCGCTGGACGGTGGCGCGCGCACCGAGGTCACCTACCAGCTGACGGTCGACGTCAAGATCCCGATGCTCGGCATGATCAAGCGCAAGGCCGAGAAGGTCATCATCGACCGCGCACTCGCCGGTCTGAAGAAGCGCGTCGAATCCGGTCCGCCCGCCGGCGCGCCCGACAGTCCGCCCGACAAGAGCTGAGCGCCGTGCGCACGGTCCTGGTCACCGGCCCCGGCGGAGCCGGCCGCACCACGGCGGCCGCCGCCACGGCGGTGAGCGCGGCCCGGCAGGGTGCCCGCACCCTGCTGCTGTCCACGGACCGTGGCACGTCACTGGAGGCCGTACTCGACGGGGACCGGACCACCGTGCCCGGTCTGCGCGCCCACCGGATAGACACCCAGGCGACGTTCCGGGCCGACGCCCGCGACGTCCAGTCCCGGCTCGGCTCCCTCCTGGACCTGCTCGGCGCCGAACCGCTGGACCCCGAGGAACTCACCGAACTCCCCGGCGCCGACTCGCTGGCCCTGCTGCGCGCGCTGCGCGAATCGGCCGACGGATCCGCCGGCTGGGACGTGGTCGTCGTCGACCTGCCGGCCACCCCCGCGGCGCTCGCCGCCCTCGCCCTCCCCGAGCAGCTGCGCCGCTACCTGCGGCGGCTCGTCCCCGTCCAGCGCCAGGCGGCCAGGGCGCTGCGCCCGGTGCTCGCCCAGCTCGCGGGCGTGCCGATGCCGGCCCAGTGGGCGTACGAGGCCGCCGAGCGCGTCGACCGTGAACTCGCCGCCGCCCAGGCGGTGATCGAGGCCGCGGGCACGACCGTACGGCTGGTCGTCGAGCCCGGCGCGGCCGCGGCCGACGCGGTCAGGACCGCCCGTACCGGACTGGCGCTCTTCGGGCACCGGCTGGAGGCCGTGGTCGCCAACCGGCTGCTGCCCGACCACTCGCCCGACCCCTGGCTCGCCGACCTGTCCGGCGTCCAGCACAAGGAACTCGCCGCGCTGCGGGCCGAATTGGCCGGAACCGGTACGGCGGTCCATGAACTGCCGCACCTGGGACGGGAACCGCGCGGCACCGACGACCTCGGCGCGCTCGGCGCCGGACCGCCGGGTCCCGGGGCGGAGCCGGACGGGACGGACGGGCGCGCGGCCGATCCGTGGAGCGTGACCGACCAGCCCGGCGCCGAGGACCGTTTCCGCTGGCGGCTGCCGCTGCCCGGGGCCACCCGTGAGGGTCTCGGACTGGTCCGGCGGGGTGACGAACTCGTGGTCGACGCGGAAGGTTTCCGCCGGATCCTCCCGCTGCCCTCCGCCCTGCGGCGCTGCACCGTCGACGGCGCGGCGCTGCGCGACGGAGCCCTGGAGGTCCGGTTCGCGCCGGATCCCGACCTCTGGCCGCGCTGAACGCAGTGCGTCCATTCGGGTACCGTCGGT
This sequence comes from Streptomyces sp. H39-C1, assembly GCF_027158125.1. NCBI lineage: Bacteria > Bacillati > Actinomycetota > Actinomycetes > Kitasatosporales > Streptomycetaceae > Streptomyces > Streptomyces sp. H39-C1. Next base: position 89,773 of record NZ_JAPVLS010000032.1, on the reverse strand, counting down.
AGAACAACCCCGGAGCGCCGCGAGGGAGACCGTCATGAGCGAGACCACCGACCGGCCCGACGCCGACGCGTGGGCCAAGGCCAGCGCGGAGGACACCGCCGCCGAGAACGCCCGGCGGCGTGAGCAGGCAGGACAGGGCGTCGGCAGCGCCACGGAAGAGCTGCGACGGCTCGCCGAGGCCGTGACCGAGAAGCTCGCCGAATTCCGCAACCCGGCGGTGACACTCGCCGCACAGACGGTGATCTCGCAGGTCAAGTCGGTTGTCGAGCCCATCCGCGAGCGCAACCCCGAGGTCTTCGAGCATCTGTCCTCGGCCGGCGTCGAGCTGCTCGCCGCGTACCGCTCGGTCGTCGCGGGACACGAGACCCGGTGGACCGCCAAGGACACGGCCGCCGGACACCGCGCTTCCGAGACACCGCCCGACTCATCCACCGGCTCAACCAGTGAGCACATCGACCTCGACTGACCTCCCCTCCGGTACGGTTGGCTGAAGCGGGGATCGACCGAAAACTGAGGGACACATGGGACTCACCATCGGCGTCGACATCGGCGGCACAAAGATCGCGGCCGGCGTAGTCGATGAGGACGGCTCGATTCTTGAGACGTGCAAGGTGCCGACCCCGGCGACCCCCGAGGCAGTCGTGGACGCCATCGCGGACGCGGTGCGCACGGTCAGCACCGGCCATGAGGTCGACGCGGTCGGCATCGGCGCGGCCGGCTACGTGGACGACAAGCGTGCCACCGTGCTCTTCGCCCCGAACATCAACTGGCGGCACGAAGCGCTCAAGGACAAGGTCGAGCAGCGCGTCGGCCTCTCCGTCATCGTCGAGAACGACGCGAACGCGGCGGCGTGGGGCGAATACAAGTTCGGTGCGGGCCAGGGTCACGACGACGTCGTGTGCATCACCCTCGGCACCGGCCTCGGCGGCGGCATCATCATCGGCGGCAAGCTGCACCGCGGCCGGTTCGGTGTGGCGGGCGAGTTCGGCCACGTACGGATGGTGCCGGACGGGCTGCTGTGCGGCTGCGGCAGCCAGGGTTGCTGGGAGCAGTACGCCTCCGGGCGCGCTCTCGTCCGCTACGCGAAGCAGCGTGCCGCGGCCACGCCGGAGAACGCGGAGCTGCTGCTCTCCCTCGGCGACGGCAACCCCGACACCATCGAGGGCAAGCACATCAGCGAGGCCGCGCGGGGCGGTGACCCGGTGGCGATCGACTCGTTCCGTGAGCTGGCCCGCTGGGCGGGCGCGGGCCTGGCCGACCTGGCCTCGCTCTTCGACCCGTCGGCGTTCATCGTCGGCGGCGGGGTCTCGGACGAGGGCGAGCTGGTGCTCGACCCGATCCGCAAGTCCTTCCGCCGCTGGCTGGTGGGCGGCCAGTACCGGCCGCATGCCCAGGTGCTCGCCGCGCAGCTCGGCGGCAAGGCAGGACTGGTCGGCGCCGCCGACCTGGCCCGCCAGGGCTGACGACCGTGCTCGCGGACCTGCCGCCCTCGACCACCGAGCCGGGTGACTCGGCGGTGGTCCGCGTGCTCAGTTACAACATCCGCTCCATGCGGGACGACAGGGGGGCGCTCGCCCGGGTCATCCAGGACTGCGCCCCCGACCTCGTCCTCCTGCAGGAAGCGCCGCGCTTCTTCCGCTGGCGCAAGGCCGCCGCCTGGCTCGCCCATGAGTGCAACATGGTCATCGTCACCGGTGGCGCCACCGCCGCGGGACCGATGATCCTCTCCTCGCTGCGCGCCCATGTCGAGCGCACCGAGGACATCCTGCTGCCGCGTACCCCCGGTCTGCACCAGCGTGGTTTCGCCACCGCCGTCGTACGGATCGGCGGCGCCCGGCTCTCCGTGCTCAGCTGCCATCTCAGCCTCAGCGCGGCGGAACGCGACGGACAGTCCGCGCTGCTGCTGGAACGGCTCGCGGAAATGGGCGAGCCGTATGCCGTGGCGGGCGGCGATCTCAACGATCATCCGGACGGCCGTGCGTTCGGCCGGCTGTCGGCGGAGCTCCAGGACGCCTGGGCCACCAAGCCGTGGGGCAGCGAGTTCACCTCGGTGCCGGACAACCCCTACCAACGCATCGACGCGATCTTCGCGACGCAGGGCGTCGAGGTGCTGGGGTGCGGGGTGCCGCAGGGCCTTCCCGGTGTCGATCCGGCGGACCTGCTGGCCGCCACCGACCACCTGCCGCTGCTGGCCGCGTTCCGTATCCCGGCCGCGGCCCCGTCGGTCATCCCCGGCGGCTGAACCGCGCGGGAAACGGCCTGGTCAGACGACCGCGCCGCCACCGGGCAGCTCGTCGTCGTCCTCGCCCGTGCGCAGCCGCGTGACGAGGGTGCAGAAGCCGCCGACGAAGCCGCCGACGCCCAGTGTCATGACCCACCAGGTGATCTCCTGCTGGAGCAGGATGAACACGATCAGCAGCAGCGGCCCGCCCAGGACCGCGAGCCAGGCGAACTTGGTCGTGACATCGGCCCGCGGAAGCGGCGGGGGCTCGGGCGGTACGTAGTGGCCCTCGTCCTCGTCCTCATGGGCCGTGTAGTCGCGCGGGCCGTGGATCACCGGGTGGACGACGATGCTGCGGGTCGGCGGGCCGGACCCGGCGTCCGGGTCGCTGTCGCCGGCAGGGTCGTCGGGCCGGGCGGGCGAGAGGTTCTCGGCGTCGGGCCAGGAGGCGGTGCCCGGCTCGGGCTCGTCGTCGAAGCCCGCGACCAGCTCGGCCCAGGCGGCGTCCTCGTCCAGCGGCGCACGGGCCGCCCCGTCGGCGGGGTCCGCGACGGCCGGCTCGGGGGCGTCGGGAGCGGTCTCGTCGGGAACCTGGTCCTCCTCGCGCTCAGCCACTGGCCGTTACCTCCTTGTCCACCGCGGGCGCCAGGCGCCGGATGAATCCGTAGGACTCCTCGAAGATCTGTTCCGCGTCATGGTCCAGCGTCGCCACGTGGTAGCTCCGCTCCAGCACGATCTCGGTGACGTCGCTGGAGGAGACCTTGCTGAGGACGACCGCGGTGTTCGACGGGTGGACCACATGGTCCACCCGGCTGTGCAGCAGCAGCAACGGCTGCGTGACCTGCGGCAGCCCCGCTCTGACGAGTTTCCAGAAGCGGCTGAGGGAGTACACGGCGTGCAGCGGCGTCCGGTCGTAACCGACCTCCAGGCCGCCCTCCTTGGCGATGTCGCTGGTGATGCCCGGCACCGACGGCACCAGATGGCGCAGCACCGGAACCGCCTTGATCTGGTGGCTGTCGGCCTTGACCGAAGGATTCACCAGGACGATGCCGCTGATCGAGTGGCCGTGCAGCGCGGCGAGCCGCAGTGTCAGGGCGCCACCCATCGACATGCCGCAGACGAAGACCTGCGAGCAGCGGGCCGACAACTCGCGCAGCGCGCGGTCGACCTCGGCGTACCAGTCCTGCCAGCCGGTCTGCTGCATGTCCTGCCAGCGGGTGCCGTGACCCGGCAGCAGCGGCACGGACACCGTCAGGCCGCGGGCCGCCAGATACTCGCCCCAGGGGCGCATGGACTGCGGTGTGCCGGTGAATCCGTGACAGAGCAGGACACCGGTCTCGCCACCGTCGTGGCTGTACGGCTCGGCTCCGGGCATGAGCGGCACCGTGGGACTCCTGTTCGCCGCGGGGAGGGTGGCAGGAGTTCAGCGTACGCGGCCCGGATACCCCCCGGTAAGCCCCGTCGCGTGGACGCGGGGAGTGCCGGGGGCCGAACTGGCGTTAAGGTCTTTGCGTCAGCTACAGGAGGTCCTCGGTTGTTCTACGGCGCGATGAAGCTCGCGATCGGTTCGCCGCTCAAGCTCGCCTTCCGCCCCTGGGTGGAAGGCATTGAGAACATCCCCAAGGAGGGGCCGGCGATCCTTGCCAGCAACCACCTCTCCTTCTCGGACTCCTTCTTCCTCCCCGCGATGCTCGACCGGCCGGTCACCTTCATCGCCAAGGCGGAGTACTTCACGTCCCCGGGCGTGAAGGGGAAGCTGACGGCCGCCTTCTTCAAGGGCGTCGGCCAGCTCCCGGTGGACCGCTCCGGCGCGCGCGGCGCCGGCGAGGCCGCGATCAACAGCGGGATCCAGGTGCTGGAGCGCGGTGAGCTGTTCGGCATCTACCCCGAGGGCACCCGTTCCCCCGACGGCCGGCTCTACCGGGGCAAGCCCGGCGGCCTGGCCCGGGTGGCGCTGGCCTCCGGAGCGCCGGTGATCCCCGTCGCGATGATCGACACCGAGAAGGTGCAGCCGCCCGGCAAGGTGCTGCCCAAGGTCTCGGTGCGTCCCGGCATCCGGATCGGCAAGCCGCTCGACTTCAGTCGCTACCACGGCATGGAGGGCGACCGCTTCATCCTGCGCTCGGTGACCGACGAGGTCATGTACGAGATCATGAAGCTGTCCGGCCAGGAGTACGTGGACATCTACGCCACCGCCGCGAAGCGCCAGATCGCGGAGGAGGCCAAGCGGCAGGCCGAGCTGGAGAAGTCCGAGAAGGCCGAGCGGGAAGCCGCCGAGAAGGCGGCCCAGGACAAGGGCGGGCCGGCCGGGTCCTAGGACCGGCCGGACGGGCCCCGGGCGGGCCGTGGGGGGAGGGGGAGCGGTGGCGGCGAAGGCGATCCGGATGTCCGTCGAGCAGCCGCTGTGGCGTGCGCTGATCGCGTACCGCGTGCTCACCCTCGGCTATGCGCTGGCCCTGTTCGGCGACGCCTACGGGGAGTACCGGCACCCGCTGGTCGCCGCCGTGTACATGACGGTGCTGACCGTCTGGACGTTCCTCACCCTGGGGCGGGTGCGGTCCGCCGAACGGTGCACCAAGCGCTTCCTCTTCGCCGACCTCACCATCGCGCTGACCGGGATACTGCTCACCCCCGTCGCCGACACGCATCTGCGGATCGTCGAGGGCGCCCCGACGCTGCCGTCCATCTGGACGGCGGGATCCGTCCTCGCCTTCGCGATCAAGGGTGGCTGGCGCTGGGCCGCGGTCGCCTCCACGCTCGTCGGCGTCGCCAACGTCGTCCAGCGCGGCTCCTTCGCCCGCGACAGCCTGCACAACGTCCTGCTGGTGTGGGTGGCGAGCATCGCCATCGGCTATGTCGTCGAGGTCGCCCGCGCCAGCGAGCGGACCCTCGCGCGGGCGCTGCAGATCGAGGCGGCCACCCGTGAGCGGGAACGGCTCGCCCGGGACATCCACGACAACGTGCTCCAGGTGCTCGCCATGGTCCAGCGCCGGGGCAGCGAGGCGGGCGGCGAGGCCGCGGCGCTCGGCCGGATGGCCGGTGAGCAGGAGTCGGCGCTGCGGGCGCTGGTCTCCGACGGCTTCGTCCCCAACCCCCGGCACCCCGAGAACGCCGCCGCGGTCCGCCGTGGCCGGCTGCTCGCGGCGCTCCGCTCGCGCACCGGCGCCGCCGAGGCCGACCAGGAGGCCGCGGACGCGGCACTCGGCCCGTGCGACGTACGGGCCCTGCTCACGCCCTACGGCAGCTCGCAGGTGACGATCTCGGCACCCGGGACCCCGGTCCTGGTCGACGCGTACGCCGCCGCCGAGCTCGCGGCGGCCGTCGGCGCCGCCCTCGACAACGTCCGCACGCACGCCGGGGAGCAGGCCCACGCCTGGATCCTGCTGGAGGACGAGCCCGGCGAGATCCTCGTCAGCGTCCGCGACGACGGCCCCGGCATCCCGGAAGGCCGGCTCGCCGACGCCGAACAGGAGGGCCGGCTCGGCGTCGCCCAGTCCATCCGCGGCCGGCTCCGCGACCTCGGCGGCACCGCGTCCCTCATCACCACCCCCGGCCAGGGCGCCGAGGTCGAACTCCGGCTCCCCAAGAAGCGCCCCACGCCCTGAGCTCCGCGTATCCGCCGCGTTTGTAGAGTTGCCCCGGCACGGAGATTCGGCCGGACGAGAGGCAGTCACATGGCGGGGGACACCCAACCCGAGCAGGACCACACCGTGAAGGTGATGGTGGTCGACGACCACCCGATGTGGCGGGACGCGGTCGCGCGGGACCTGTCCGAGGCCGGCTACCAGGTGGTGGCGACGGCGGGCGACGGGCCGGAGGCCGTGCGCCGGGCCAGGGCGGCGATGCCCGAGGTGATCGTGCTGGACCTCAACCTGCCGGGGATGTCCGGAGTGCAGGTGTGCAAGGACGTGGTCGCGGACAATCCCGCGCTGCGGGTGCTGGTGCTGTCGGCGAGCGGCGAGCACGAGGACGTGCTGGAGGCCGTGAAGTCCGGTGCCACCGGCTATCTGCTGAAGTCCGCCGGCCGTGACGAGCTGGTGGAGGCGGTCCGCAGGACGGCGATCGGCGATCCGGTCTTCACCCCGGGGCTGGCCGGGCTGGTCCTGGGCGAGTACCGGCGGCTGGCCTCCGACCCGGCCCCCACGTCCTCGGACGAGCCCGAGGCGCCTCGGCTGACGGACCGTGAGACGGAGGTGCTGCGGCTGGTCGCGAAGGGCCTGAGCTACAAGCAGATCGCCGAGCGGCTCGTCATCTCGCACCGCACCGTGCAGAACCACGTGCAGAACACCCTCGGCAAGCTGCAGCTGCACAACCGGGTGGAACTGGTGCGATACGCGATCGAGCGCGGTCTCGACGGCGAATGACCCCGTTCGCCCCATCCCGCATGTGACCCAAGTCACGCTAGCGTTGCCCGAGTTGGTTCCCGTTAAGGCAATGCAACGCAGTGCTGGCGAAGGGAAGAGTCCATGCGGGTCGGAGTACTGACCGGTGGTGGTGACTGCCCCGGTCTCAACGCGGTCATCCGGGCGATCGTCCGCAAAGGTGTCCAGGAGTACGACTACGAGTTCATCGGCTTCAGGGACGGCTGGCGCGGTCCCCTCGAAGGCGACACCGTGCCGCTCGACATCCCCGCCGTGCGGGGCATCCTGCCGCGCGGCGGCACCATCCTCGGTTCCTCGCGCACCAATCCGCTCAAGGTCGAGGACGGTATCCGCCGGGTCAGGGAGAACCTCGCCGCCTTCGACGTCGACGCGCTCATCGTGATCGGTGGCGAGGACACCCTGGGGGTGGCCGCGACCCTCTCCGACGAGCACGGCATTCCGTGCGTCGGCGTTCCCAAGACCATCGACAACGACCTGTCCGCCACCGACTACACCTTCGGCTTCGACACGGCGGTCAACATCGCCACCGAGGCGATCGACCGGCTGCACACCACTGCCGAATCGCACATGCGTGTCCTCGTCGTCGAGGTGATGGGCCGGCACGCCGGCTGGATAGCCCTGCACTCGGGGCTGGCCGGCGGGGCCAACGTCATCCTCATCCCGGAACAGCGCTTCGACGTCGAGCAGGTCTGCGGATGGGTGGAGAGCCGGTTCAAGATCCGTTACGCGCCCATCGTGGTCGTCGCGGAAGGCGCCATGCCCAAGGACGGCGACATGGTGCTCAAGGACGGCACCCTGGACTCGTTCGGCCATGTCCGGCTCTCCGGCGTGGGCGAATGGCTCGCCAAGGAGATCGAGAAGCGCACCGGCAAGGAGGCCCGCACCACGGTGCTCGGGCACGTCCAGCGCGGTGGAACGCCCAGTGCGTTCGACCGCTGGCTGGCCACCCGGTTCGGGCTGCACGCCATCGACGCGGTGCGCGAAGGGGACTTCGGGAAGATGGTCGCGCTGCGCGGTACGGACATCGTCCGGGTGCCGATCGCGGAGGCCACCGCCCGGATCAAGACCGTCGATCCGAAGCTCTACACGGAGGCGGGGGTCCTCTTTGGCTGAACCTTGAACATCAGGGGAACATCACTGCTTGCAGCAGACGATCAGTGCGCCTTATTCTCCGTCCACCCGGCTTGTCCGGCCGCTTCGTTTTCCCCCTTTGAGCACATGAGGAGCGCCCGGTATGACGGGTGTGACGAACAGGTGGCGCACACCTGTACTGGCGGTCGCAGGCGGCACCGCATCGGGCAAGTCAACCCTTGCCGAGGCGCTGTCGCTGCACCATCACGAGACCATCGGTCTGATCCACCTCGATGACTTCTACGTGCCCGCGCACGACACCGTGCGCGGGGTGCGCACGGTCAGCGCGAGCGGGTCCGAGGTCCTGGACTGGAACCATCCCGGCTCGATCGACGAGCTCGCGGTGGTCGCGGCGATCGAGGCCGCGGCCACTTCGGGCCGGCACCGGCTGGTCGTCGTCGAGGGCCTGTTCGCCCTCACCCTGCCGTCGGTCGCCGGCCGGGCGACCTGGCGGGTGTACGTCGACACCCCCGACGACATCCGGCTGGCCCGCAAGATCCTCCGCAAGATCGACGTCCAGCGGCAGGACCCGCGGCTGTCGCTGCTGAACTACCTGGAGACCGGGAGGGAGCGGCATGCCGCGCATGTCGCCCCCTCCCGGGCCCTGGCCGACCTGGTGGTCGACGGCACCGCCGACGAGTTCCGCATGATCGCCGAGGTGATGATGCTGATCGGACCGGTGCTCGCCGATCCCGTGCTGGACGCCTCGGCGTTCAGCGAGACGGCGTGAGCACGGCCGCCAGCAGCTCCGCCGCGATCGCGGTGCCGTTCAGGGTGAGCACCGACTCGGGGTGGAACTGCACGCCCGCGAACCCCGGCCCGCGCATCGCGTGCACATCACCGGTGGCCGGGTCACGGCTCAGCTCCACCCGGTGGGTGGCGAGCTCCTCGGCGGTCGCGTCGTCGCAGCGCGCCGTGAAGGTGTTGTAGAACCCGACGGTCTCCGGCCGGCCGAAGAAGTCGATGCGCTCCTGGGCGCCCTGGAAGGGGACGTCCTTGCGCACGATGTCCAGCCCCAGTTCCGCCGCGAGCAGCTCCTGGCCCAGGCACACACCGAGCAGCCCCTGCCGGTGGCCCTTGACCAGGTCGGCGGCGAGGGTGCGCAGGAAGCGCATCTTCGGGTCGGTGGCGTCCGCCGGATTGCCGGGTCCGGGGCCGAGCACGACCGGACCCTCGTGGGACAGCGCCGCCTCCCGCAGGCCCGGCTCGTCGTAGCGCCGTACGGTGACGCCCAGCCCGGACGAGCGCAGCACATGCGCGAGCATCGCGGTGAAGGTGTCCTCCGCGTCGATCACCAGCGCGTGCGCCGACAGCGCGCGCCGGTCGGCCGGGGACGGCTCGACCTGCATCCGCAGCCAGAACGGCGCCAGGTTCGCCCGCCGGGCGTCCAGCGCGGCCCGCACCCTGATGTCGTCGGCCAGCCGGTACGCCGGCTCGGGAGCGTGCTCGGGGGCCGGCCGCACTCCGAGCGCGGTGAGCACCCCGGCCGCCTTGGCGTGCGTCTCGGCGACCTCGCCGCGCGGGTCGGAGTGCCGGACCAGCGTCGCGCCGACCGGCACCTTCAGCTGCCCGCCGGGGTCGATGTCCGCGGTCCTGATCAGGATCGGCGAGTCCAGCGTCCTGGTCCCGGCCGCGTCCCGTCCGATCAGGGCCAGCGCGCCCGCGTAGTAACCGCGGCCCCCCGGCTCGTACCGCTCGATGACGCGGCAGGCGTTCTGCACCGGGGAGCCGGTGACGGTCGCGGCGAACATCGTCTCGCGCAGCACGTCCCGTACATCCATGGTGGTGCGGCCGCGCAGCTCGTACTCGGTGTGCGCGAGGTGGGCCATCTCCTTGAGCCGCGGCCCGACCACCACACCGCCGAGGTCGCCGACGGTGCACATCATCTTCAGTTCCTCGTCGACCACCATCGTCAGCTCCTCCACCTCCTTGGGGTCGTGGAGGAAGGCGAGCAGCCCCTCGGGGTCCGGCCCGGTGACGGGATAGCGGTAGGTGCCGCTGATCGGGTTCATCACGACCGTGCCGCCCGCCATCCGCACATGCACCTCGGGACTGGCGCCCACCAGCGTGCGGTCCGGGGTGTGCACGACATACGTCCAGTACGCGCCGCGCTCACCGCTGAGCAGCTTCCGGAACAGGGCGAGCGCGGAGCGCGGCCCGTAGCCCGCGATCTGCCCCCGGAACGTCCGCCGGATCACGAAGTTGGCGCCCTCGCCGCGGCCGATCTCGTCCTCGATCACCCGCTCGACGATCCCGGCGTAGGTGTCGTCGTCCACGTCGAACGCACCCTCGTCGACCGTCACCTCCTGGTCCGGGAGCGCGGCGAGGACGTCCGCCAGCGGCAGCTCGTACGTCTCGTCGGGCCGCAGCACGGCCAGCGGCGTCCCGTCGTCGCGCACGTCGAAGCCGCGTTCGCGGATCTGCCGGAACGGTACGAGCGCGAGCGCGTCCAGCGCCGGGCCGTCACCCGGTGCACCGTCCGGCAGGGTGATGTCCCGCAGCCGGCCGGCTTCGGTGACGGGCCCGAGGAGCACTTCGACGAGGTCGGTGTCGCGGCCCGGGGTGCGGCGGCGGAGCAGGGCGAACGGTGGGCAACCGGGGGAGAGCAGCCGCTCGACGAGGGCGGTGGCTGTGGTGGCTTCGGTGCCGGAGACGGGATGCACGGCGGGTCCTTCCGATGGTGGGACAACGGAGGGAGCGGCCGGGAAACAGAAAAGGCCGCCCCTTGGGCGGCCTTCGCGGTGAGTCGTTACGTACGCGCGATGAGGTGGGCCGCCGGTTGAGCGGGCCACCACCAGTTGGTGTGCTGTTGCGCGAACATGTTCAGAACCCTAACGCACGGGGGACGGCGCAGTGGGGCTCGTCTCATCCAATGGGCGGCGTCGGATTCCGCCTGTCGTCACCCCGTAGTGTGGTCGTGTGACCGTGAACGCTAACCCCGCAGCCGGTGGAAACACCTGGCGATCCCTTCCCGCGGCGCAGCAGCCCGAGTACCCCGACTCCGAGGCGCTGCGCAATGTGCTCGCGGAGCTCGAGTCGTATCCGCCTCTCGTCTTCGCCGGCGAGTGCGATCAGCTGCGTACCCGCCTGGGGGCTGTCGCCCGTGGCGAGGCGTTCCTGTTGCAGGGCGGCGACTGCGCCGAGGCCTTCGACGCCGTGTCCGCGGACCAGATCCGCAACAAGCTCAAGACGCTCCTGCAGATGGGTGCGGTGCTGACGTACGCGGCCTCCGTGCCGGTCGTGAAGGTGGGCCGGATCGCCGGCCAGTACTCGAAGCCGCGCTCCAAGCCGACCGAGACCCGCGACGGCGTGACGCTGCCGACGTACCGCGGTGACTCGGTCAACGGCTTCGCCTTCACCGAGAAGGAGCGGGTCCCGGACCCCGAGCGGCTCAAGCGGATGTACAACGCGTCCGCCTCGACGCTCAACCTGGTGCGCGCCTTCACCACCGGTGGCTACGCGGACCTGCGCCAGGTGCACGCCTGGAACCAGGACTTCGTGAAGTCCTCGCCGTCCGGACAGCGCTACGAGGCGCTGGCCCGCGAGATCGACAACGCGCTGAACTTCATGGCGGCGTGCGGGACCGACCCCGCCGAGTTCCGGACCGTGGAGTTCTACGCGTCGCACGAGGCGCTGCTGCTGGACTACGAGTCGTCGCTGACCCGCGTCGACTCGCGGACCGGCTCGCTGTACGACACGTCGGGCCACATGGTGTGGATCGGCGAGCGCACCCGGCAGCTCGACGGGGCGCACATCGAGTTCGCCTCGAAGATCCGGAACCCGATCGGCATCAAGCTCGGCCCGACGACGACGCCGGAAGAGGCGCTGACGTACATCGACCGGCTGGACCCGGAGCGTGAGCCGGGCCGGCTGACGTTCATCGTCCGCATGGGCGCGGACAAGGTCCGCGACAAGCTCCCGACGCTGGTCGAGAAGGTCACGGCCTCGGGCGCGCAGGTGGCGTGGGTGACCGACCCGATGCACGGCAACACCTACGAGGCGGCGTCCGGCCACAAGACGCGGCGCTTCGACGACGTGCTCGACGAGGTCAAGGGCTTCTTCGAGGTCCACAAGGGCCTCGGCACCCACCCGGGCGGCATCCACGTCGAGCTGACCGGCGACGATGTGACCGAGTGCGTGGGCGGCGGCGACGAGATCTTCGTCGACGACCTGCACCAGCGGTACGAGACGGCCTGTGACCCGCGGCTCAACCGCAGCCAGTCGCTGGACCTGGCGTTCCTGGTCGCGGAGATGTACCGGGGCCAGTAGTCCTGGCGGACAGCCGGAAGACGGCACAAGGGGCGCGGATCACACAGATCCGCGCCCCTTGCCGCTTTTCACCGACGGACGTGCCGGGTAAGGTAAGGGTAACCTCAGCCCAGGCGCCCGAGAGGGGTGAACCGCGTGTACGTGTGCTCTTGCTTCGGCATCACCGAGCAGCAGGTCAAGCAGCACGCGGATTCCGGCGCCTGCAGCCCCCGCAAACTCGCCTCGGCCTGCAAGGCCGGCACCGACTGCGGGTCGTGCGTCAAGCGCATCCAAGCACTGCTCGGCCGTACGGCGACGCCGGTGGCCCGGCCGGCCGCTGGGCAGCTGGCCGTAACGGAAGAGCCGATGGCCGAAGCGGCCTGAGCTGTCCGCTGCGCGGGACCGGCGTCAGCTCTCCGGTTGTTCGATGAGCTGCGCGATGTAGAGCGGCTCGCCCAGCTTCTCCACCAGTTCGAGCTGGGTGTCGAGGTAGTCGATGTGGTGCTCCTCGTCGGCGAGGATCGACTCGAAGATGTTCGCCGAGGTGATGTCGCCCTTGGTCCGCATGACCTCGACGCCGCGCTTGAGGCGGTCGATGGCCTCGACCTCGACCTGGCGGTCGGCCTGGAACATCTCGGTGACCGTCTGGCCCACCCGTACATGGAACAGCCGCTGGTAGTTCGGCAGGCCGTCGAGGAAGAGGATGCGGTCGGTCAGCAGTTCCGCGTGCTTCATCTCGTCGATGGATTCCGAGCGGGTGTATTTCGCGAGCTTCGTCCAACCGAAGTTCTCCTGCATCTTCGCGTGCAGGAAGTACTGGTTGATCGCGGTCAGCTCTGCGGTCAGCTGTTCGTTGAGGAACTCGATGACCTCGGGGTCGCCCTGCATGGCAACGCCGTCCTTCCAAAGGGAATCGACAAGATGGCCGCATCTTTGCACTGCGGGCACGGCTGATCCAGTAAGTGCACGCTTACATCCGGTGGGGACCGGCGGTCCCGAATCGGGCCCAGCCCGGTCAGAAGCACTGGGTCCGGTCTGTCACCATGGAGTCATGGGTCAGTCCGAAAGCCGTGCGGGTGAGCTTCCCCCGGGGCAGCGGCTACAGCGGGGCTGGCCGGTCACCCACTACGGTCCCGTGCCGCGCTTCAAGCCGGACCGGTGGGAGTTCCGGGTCTTCGGGAACACGGCCGACGGGGACAAACACTGCTGGAACCACGAGGAGTTCTCGGCGCTGCCGTACTCGATCGTGAAGGCCGACTTCCACTGCGTGACGAAGTTCAGCATGGTCGGCATGGAGTGGGGCGGGGTCGCCGCCGCGACGGTACTGCGGCTCGCGCCCCCGGCCCCCGGCGTCACGCACGTGATGGTGTGGGCGGAGTACGGCTTCAGCTCGAATCTCCGGATCGAGGACTTCTCCGACGACAAGTCGATATTCGCCACCCACAAGGGCGGCGAACCGCTGACCGCGGAGCACGGTTTCCCGGCCCGGCTGGTGGTCCCGCACCTCTACGCCTGGAAGGGGCCCAAATGGGTCAGGGGCGTGGAGTACATGACCGCCGACCGCCGCGGCTTCTGGGAGGAGCGCGGCTATCACAACGTCGGCAGCCCCTGGTCGGAGCAGCGCTACTCCTACCAGGAGGAGCCCGGGGACGGCCCGGAGCTCTGACCGCCTGATCAGTGGTACTGGTGGACGACCGCGTGGCCCTTGCCGCGGCCTATCAGCCACTTGTTGACCGGTGTGGTCACGAGGAACGCGACGACGAACGACAGCGCCAGGCTCACCCAGAAGAGTGCGTCCGACAGTGTCGCGTCCATGGCGCCGGGAAAGACGATGATCGTCCCGTTGTCGGCGAGCTCCATGAAGATGATGGAGACGGTGTCGGCGGCGAGCGCGACCCGGAACGCGGCGCGCAGGTCGAGTCCGGCGCGCAGGACCCCGCGCATGGTGAGCGCGTAGCCGAAGGCGAAGGCCAGCACGATGGCCAGGATCATCGTCGGAACGTTGTGCCAGCCGAGCGCGGTGCCGATCAGCATGCCGAGCACCTCGCCGATGGCGCAGCCGGTGAGGCAGTGCAGGGTCGCCGTCGCCGCCATGCGCCAGGACGCGGAGCCGTGGGCGGCATGCCCTTCGTGGCCGGTCTGTGGCTCGTGGTGCGTGTGTTCTTGGTGCGTCGTGTGGTCGTGCTGCATGACGTTCCACCCCCATCAGGAATCGCCGGTTGGTTGCTCTGTAGCCAACCGTATACCCCCAGGGGGTATTCCCGTAAGGGGTTATCCGTCCTGCGGACCGTCCCTCAGCGCCTTCAGGAGCGCCACGTCCGCGGCATGGCCCTCGGGCCCGCCCGGTGTCTCGATGATCAGCGGAACCCCGGCGGTGGCCGGGTGGCGGAACAGCTCGCGGAACGGCTCGGCGCCGATGTGGCCGGCCCCGATGTTCTCGTGCCGGTCCTTGTGGGCGCCGCTCACGTCCTTGGAGTCATTGGCGTGGATCAACTTCAGCCGGCCCTCGCCGACGGTGTCCACCAGCTCGTCGAGCAGCAGCTTCATCCCGCCGGGCGCCGCCATGTCGTGCCCGGCCGCGAAGGCGTGGCAGGTGTCCAGGCAGACCCCGAGCTTCGGATGCCGGTCGAGGGCGTCGGCGTACGGGCCCAGGTCCTCGATCAGCGAGCAGAGCGAAGCGCCCTGGCCCGCGGTCGGCTCCAGCAGCAGCCATGGGTCGTCGTCGTGGGTGAGCTCGTCGAGCAGCGGCAGCATGTGCTCCCGCACCTGTGCCAGGGCGGTCGAGCGGGGCCGCCCGCCCGTCGCGGACCCGGTGTGCACCACCACGCCCAGCGCGCCGATCTCCCGGCCCCGGCGCAGCGAGTGGCGCAGTGATTCCACCGACTTCTCGACCGTCGCCGGGGTGTCCGAGCCGAAGTTGATCAGATACGGGGCGTGGACGTACGCGGGCACCGACCCGGCGGCGCGGCCCGCGCGGAACAGCTCGTCCTGCCGCGGATCGCCGGGCGGGGTGGCCCAGCCGCGCGGGTTGGCCACGAAGACCTGGACGGCCTCGGCCGTCAGCCGCTCGGCGTTGGCCAGCCCGACGGTCGCGAGGCCGCCGGCCACCTGCACATGGCCGCCGACGGGATTGCGGTTCACCGGACCCACACGGTGATCGTGGCGCCCCTGGGCGCCTGCTGGCCCCCCTCCGGCGACTGGCTGAACACGGTGTCGCCGAAGAACGCGTGCATCACCCGGATGTCGAAGCCGGCGTTCTTGAGGATCTGCTTCGCGTCGCCCGCGCTCCTGCCCTTCACATCCGGCACGTCGAAGAGCTGCTGTCCCTTGGAGATCGTGATCGTGACGGTGTCGCCCGCGCCGGCCTGGGTGCCCTTGCCCGGCGTCTGGAGGGCCACCTTGTCCTTGTCGGCCACGTCCGAGAAGACCTTGTCCGGGGCGAGCACGACGGTCAGCCCGGCGTCCTGCAGCGCCTGCTGGGCGTCGGCGACCGAATCCCCGACCACGTCGGGGACATCCACCGGGGCGCCCTTGCTGACGACGATCGACACGACGGCGTCCGGCGAGCGCTTCGTACCGGCCGGCGGGTCCGTGGAGATCACGGCGCCCTTGGGTACGTCCTCCGTGAACTCCTGCGTCACCGTGCCCGGCGTCAGCGCCGCGCCCTTGATCTGCTCCTGCGCCACGGCCAGCGTCTTGCCCGTGACATCGGGTACGTGGACCTCCTGCGGCCCCTTGGAGACGGTCAGCGTGACCTCGGCGTTGCTGCGGACGCGCCGGCCCGGTCCGGGATCGGTGGAGATCACCTGGCCGCGGGGAACGGTGAGGCTGAAGCCGGTGGTGACCTTGGTGTGCAGCCCCGCGTGGTCGAGCTTCTGCTGCGCGTCCGCCTGCGACAGCGCGAGAACGGCCGGGACCTTGGTGAACTGGCCGTCGCTGATGTACCAGACGCCGGCGCCGACCCCGAGGATCAGCAGCGCCGCCACGATCACCGCGAGCACACCGCGCCGCGGGCCGCGCCGGGCGGTACGGTGCCCCGCGGGCCCCGACGGTCCCGGCGGGCCGGCCGGAACCGGCGGCAGCGGCGGCGGAAGCTGGAGAACGCTCGTGCGGTTGAGCTCCTCCTCGGCCGGCAGGACCGGCCGGGAGATGACGCTGGTCTGCTCCTCGTCGCCCGGCGCGCCCTGGGAGTCCTTCAGCCAGCCGGTGCCCGGAACGGCGTCCTGCGGCTCCTGAGCGTCCGGCACCGCCCGCGGCGGCACCAGGTCCAGCTGCTCCTGGCTCAGCGCCTGACGGGTGGTGTGCAGCTGTGCGAGCAGCTCCACGGCGTCGGCGGGCCGCAGCTGCGGGTCACGCGCGGCGGCCCGGCCGACCAGCGCGTCCAGCACGGGCGCCAGCCCGGGGACGGCCTCGGACGGCGCGACGATGTCCTCGTTCAGCACGTGGAAGATCACCTGCATCGGCGTACCGCCGGTGTGCGGCTTCCCGCCGGTCAGCATCTCGTACAGCAGCACGCCGCAGGCGTACACGTCCGTGCGCTGGTCTATGGTGCCGTGCTCGATCTGCTCCGGGGCGAGGTACGAGACCGTGCCCAGCACCGAGCCGGTCGTCACGCTGGTGTTGGTGTCGACCGCCCGGACCAGGCCGAAGTCCACGACCTTCACCCGGCCGTCGTCGCCGATCAGGACGTTCTCCGGCTTCACGTCCCGGTGGATGAGCCCGGCCCGGTGCGCGGCGCCGAGCGCGGCCAGCACCGGCTCCAGGATGTCCAGCGCGGCCCGTGGCTGCAGGGCGCCGCGCTCGCGCAGCACGTCGCGCAGCGTGCAGCCCGCGATGTACTCCATGGCCAGGTACACGAACGTGCCGTCCGTGCCCTGGTCGTACACGCCGACGACATTCGGGTGCGCGAGCCGGGCCACCGCCTTCGCCTCGCGGATGAAGCGGTCGACGAAACCGGCGTCGGCCGCCAGCCCGGGGTGCATCACCTTCAGCGCGAGCACCCGGTCGAGGCGGGTGTCCACAGCCCGGTAGACCGTGGCCATACCGCCGACGGCGATGCGCGCCTCGACCCGGTAGCGGCCATCGAGCGTCTGCCCGACGAGGGGATCCTGCAGGGTCGTATCCACGACACGGAAGTCTACGAGCCGCCGCCGACCCGTCTCGCCGAACGCGGCCGTACTGTGTCCCGCCCGTAGCGATCCGGGACGCAACCGTGACCGTCCGCCCCGGTGGGAGCGCTCCAGGCGGCGGATCGGATCCCGGACCGGGGCCCGGATCCGCCGCCCGGAGCGGGTCGTGGATCAGGTCCCGCTGAAGGCGGGCCGCTCCGGATCGAACGCGGCGACGCCCTCGACGGGGGACGACGCGGCGGCGTACTGCCGGCGGGGGATGCGTCCGGCCCGGAACGCGAGCCGCCCCGCCGCCACCCCGTGCCGCATGGCCTCCGCCATGAGAACCGGCTGCTGGGCGCGGGTCACGGCCGACGCCAGCATGACGGCGGCGCACCCCAGCTCCATGGCGAACGCCGCGTCGGACGCGGTGCCGGCCCCGGCGTCGAGGATGACCGGGACGCCCGCCCGCTCGGTGATCAGCTGGAAGTTGTGCGGATTGCGGATCCCGAGCCCGGAGCCGATCGGCGACCCCAGCGGCATGATCGCCGCGCAGCCGACGTCCTCCAGCTTGCGGGCGAGCACCGGATCGTCGTTGGTGTAGGGCAGGACGGTGAATCCGTCGTCGACCAGCGTCTCGGCGGCGTCCAGCAGCTCGACGGTGTCGGGCAGCAGGGTGCGCTCGTCGGCGATGACCTCGAGCTTGACCCAGTCGGTGCCCAGCGCCTCGCGGGCCAGCCGCGCGGTGAGGACGGCCTCGCCGGCGGTGAAGCAGCCGGCTGTGTTCGGCAGGACCCGGATGCCGTGCCGGCCCAGCACGGAGAGCACGGAGCCCTTCGTCGCCGGGTCGAGGCGGCGCATCGCCACCGTGGTGAGTTCGGTACCGGAGGCGAGCAGCGCCTGTTCGAGGATCTCCAGGCTGGGCGCACCACCGGTGCCCATGATCAGCCGGGAGGTGAAGGGGACGCCGGCGATGCGCAGGGTGTCGTCGGCGGCACCGGCCGTGTGCGGGGGGTGCGGCACGGGATCAGCCTCCCTGGACGGCGGTGAGGACCTCGACGCGGTCGCCGTCGGCGAGTGCGGTGGTGGTCCAGCGGCTGCGGGGGACGACGGTCTCGTTGAGAGCGGCGGCGACGCCCGAGGGGGCGGCGGTCAGGGAGGCGACGAGCCGGTCGAGGGTCAGGCCCTCGGTGATCTCGCGGGCCTCACCGTTGACGGAGACGGTCATGCGGGCTGCTCCTGAAGCGTGAAGCGTGCGGGGGAGAAGGGCCGGGCCGACTCCGGCACCGAGCCCGTCGTGAGCAGCTCGGCCATGATGTCGCCGGTCACCGGGGTCAGCAGCACACCGTTGCGGTGGTGGCCGGTGGCCAGCAGCAGACCGGGCAGCGCGCTGCGGCCGAGCAGCGGGGCGTTGTCGGGGGAGCCGGGGCGCAGGCCCGCGAGGGTCTCCACCAGCGGCAGTTCGGTGAGCCCCGGCACCAGTTCGTGGGCGTCGCGCAGCAGTTCGTAGACGCCGCCCGCGGTGACCGTGGTGTCCCAGCCGAGTTCCTCGCTGGTCGCGCCCACGACGAGCTCGCCGTTCTCGCGCGGCACGAGATACACCTGGCCGCCGCGCACCACGGCCCGCACCGTGCGGGAGAGGAACGGCGCGTAGCCCGGTGGGATGCGCAGCCGCAGGATCTGCCCCTTGACCGGGCGGACCGGCGGCAGGGCGTGCTCGGGGATGCCCGGCAGACCGCCGCTGCGGCTGCCCGCCGCGAGCACGGTCTGCTCGGCGGCGAGCACGGTGCCGTCGTCCAGCACCGCGCCGGTGGCGTGGTCCCGGACGGTCTCGATCCGGGCCACCGAACTCCGGTGCAGTGCCACGCCCGCGAGTTCGGCCGCGCGCAGCAGCGCGGCGGCCAGCCGGCGCGGATCGACCTGGTGGTCGCCGTCGACACGCAGTCCGCCTCGCACACCGGGCGCCAGCATCGGCTCCAGCCGGCGGCACTCCCGGCCGGACAGCCACTCGGACTGCAGGCCCAGCGACGTCTGGAAGGCGTGCAGTTCGCGCAGGTCGGCGCGGTCGTCGGCGTCCAGGGCGACGGCGAGCGTGCCGCACCGCCGGTAGCCGAGGCCCAGCCCGGTGGCGTCCTCCAGCTCGGCGGCGAAGGACGGATAGCGGCGGGCCGACGCGAGGTTGAGGTCGAGCAGCGTCTGCTCGCCGTACTGCAGCTCGGTGACGGCGGCCAGCATGCCGGCCGCGACATGCGCGGCACCGCCGCCCGGCGCCGGGTCGGCGACCGCGGTGCGCAGCCCGCGCTGCGCGGCGCGCCAGGCCGTGACGAGTCCGATGATTCCGCCGCCCACGACCAGTACGTCGTAGCGGTGGCGAGATGGATGCATGAGTGTCCCGCTCCTCCCTTCGCCGGCATGACCCGGATCAGGTTCGTACGGTCGGCGGCCGGTCAGCCGCCCTCTCAGCCCGGTACGTCCGGACTCCCGCGAGTGCGTTAGCCCCGCCACCCTAGTACGCGGGCCCGAACGGCGGTAAGGGAGCACCGTTCGGGCGGGAGGGGAGTGCGGAGACAGGGGGATCGGATTTCGCACTGGTGGCCTGCCGGTAATCAATGGGGCGTTACGGTGATCGTGTGAGCCAGCCAAGCGCCGAGCGCGCAGTGATCGTCGGGGCCGGGATGGCCGGAGTGCAGACCGCTGTGTCGTTGCGGGAACAGGGGTGGCGCGGCGACATCACGCTGATCGGCGCCGAGCCGCACGCACCGTACGACCGCCCGCCGCTGTCCAAGTCCGTACTCCTCGGCACGGCCGAGGGCTCGCCCTTCGACGTGGACTTCAACGGCCTCGGCGTCGAGTTGCTGCTCGGCCGGCACGTGAGCGCGCTGAGCGCCGCGGAACGGCACGTGGCCACCGAAGAGGGCCTGGTCCGGTACGACCGGCTGGTGCTCGCCACCGGCGCCCACCCGGTGGCACTGCCCGGCAGCGAGGGCATCCCGGGCGTCTTCATGCTGCGCACCCTGGACGACGCCGCCGAGCTGCGGCCGGTGCTCGACGAGAAGCGCGACGTCGTCGTGGTCGGGGCGGGCTGGATCGGCGCGGAGTTCGCCACGGCGGCCCGCCAGGCGGGCTGCGCGGTGACCGTCGTCGAGGCGGCCGACCGGCCGCTGGCCGGAGTCCTGCCGGGCTCCGTCACCGACCACATGCGCGGCTGGTACGCGGACGCGGGCGCCGAACTGATCACCGGGACCGCGGTAGCGGCCGTCGAGCCCGGCGCGGTGCTGCTCGCCGACGGGAGGCGGCTGCGGGCCGGGGCCGTCGTCGTCGGCATCGGCGCCCGGCCGGCCACCGGCTGGCTGGCGGGCTCCGGCGTCGAGCTGGGACCGGACCGCTCCGTGCTGGCCGACGACCGGCTGCGGACCTCCGTCGCCGATGTCTTCGCGGTGGGGGACTGCGCGTCCTTCCCGTCCGCGCGCTTCGGCGAGCGGCTGCTCGTCCACCACTGGGACAACGCGGTCCAGGGGCCGCGCGCCGCCGCCGCCAATGTGCTGGGCGGCGACGAGGTCTACGACCCGGTCCCGTACTTCTGGTCCGAGCAGTTCGGCCGTTTCGTGCAGTACGCGGGGCACCACTCCGCCACCGACACGATGCTGCTGCGCGGCGACCTGACCGGGCCCGCCTGGTCCGTCTGCTGGCTGCGGGACGGCGTGCTCGCGGCGCTGCTCGCGGTCGGCCGCCCGCGCGACCTGGCTCAGG
The DNA here is from genome assembly GCF_027158125.1 of Streptomyces sp. H39-C1. NCBI lineage: Bacteria > Bacillati > Actinomycetota > Actinomycetes > Kitasatosporales > Streptomycetaceae > Streptomyces > Streptomyces sp. H39-C1. Next base: position 68,933 of record NZ_JAPVLS010000032.1, on the reverse strand, counting down.
GCCGCAAGCTCATCGAACGCGGCGCCCATCTCGACCCGGGCCTCGTCACCGACCCCGCGGTCCCGCTCAAGACCGCGGTACAGGCCACCCCCGGCAACAGCCCCGCGGGCGTCTGAGGCCAAAACCGGGCCTGCGCGTCAATTGTGGTCAAACCGTCAGGCCCGGCGGCGGCGAACCGGTACGCGGGTGCCCGTCAGGGATGGCACGCTTGTCCCGTGACCGAGATCGACGCAACGATTGATGCCCTCGTACCTTCCTGGCTGAACCTCCCCGAGGTCGCCGAGCGACTGGGTGTGCCCATCACCCGGGTCCGCCCGATGATCAAGGAGAAGCTGTTCCTGGCGATCCGCCGCGGTGAGAACCGGGTCCTGATGGTCCCCGCCGACTTCATCGGCGAGGGAAGCATCGTCAAGGGGCTGCCCGGCCTGCTGACGGTCCTCAAGGACAACGGCTTCAGCGACGAAGAGGTGCTGGAGTGGCTGTTCACCGCGGACCCGACGCTGCCCGGCACGCCCATCCAGGCACTGAAGGAGAACCGCGGGACCGAGGTGAAGCGCCGCGCCCAGGCGCTCGCCTTCTAGATCCCCTCAGCCGCCTGCCCGCAGGCCCGTAACGCAGTCAGGACCCGCAGCACCGAGGGGGAGCGCACCATGACCACGCCGAACACCGTCCGTGAGCGGTTCGCCGACGCCCGGCTGTATCTGTGCACCGACGCCAGGACCGGGCGGGGCGACCTGGCCGAGTTCGCGGACGCGGTGCTCGGCTCGGACGTCGACGTCATCCAGCTGCGCGCCAAGGGGATCGAGGCCCGCGACGAGCTGGACGCGCTCGCGGTCCTGGCCGACGCGTGCCGCCGGCACGGAAAACTGCTCGCGGTGAACGACCGGGCGGATGTCGCGCACGCGTCGGGCGCGGACGTGCTGCACCTGGGGCAGGGCGACCTGCCGGTACCCGCCGCTCGCGCGATCCTGGGCGAGGACGTGGTCATCGGACGGTCCTGCCACGCGGAGTCCGAGGCCGCGGCGGCCGCCGCGGAGCCCGGTGCGGACTACTTCTGCACCGGACCGGTCTGGCCCACCCCGACCAAGCCCGGCCGGCACGCGCCGGGCCTGGACCTGGTGCGGTACGCGGCCTCGCTGGAGACCGACCGGCCCTGGTTCGCGATCGGCGGGATCGACCTGGCCAACGTCGAGCAGGTGCTGGAGGCCGGGGCCCGGCGGATCGTCGTCGTCCGGGCGATCACCGAGGCCGACGACCCGGCCGCCGCGGCGGCCGCACTGGCGAAGATCGTCACCTCGTACGACGGCTGACCCCTCCCCCTGATGCGCCCCGCCACGGCCCGGTCACGCTCTGACCGATCGTGATCGGCCACCGGGTGTCCGACAGGCGTCCACTCCGTACCCCGCGCGTCACCAGCGCGTGTCCAAAGGATGGACGAGGGTGGGGCGCAAGCGGATAAATCGCCCGTCCTGGTTACGGGCGGTCGCGAGGCGCGGATACCCTTCGGGTATGGCCCTTGGGACAGCTTCCACCCGGACCGATCACGCGGTCACCATTCGTGAACTTCTCGCGTCCGGCGAGCGGTCGTATTCGTTCGAGTTCGCCGCGCCGAAGACCGAGAAGGGCGAGCGGACGCTCTGGAACGCCATCCGCCGCATCGAGGCGGTAGGGCCGACCTTCGTGTCCGTGACCTACGGAGCCGGCGGATCGTCCCGTGAGGGCACCGTCCGCGCCACCGACCGGATCGTCTCCGACACCACCCTGACCCCGGTCGCGCACCTGACGGCGGTCAACCACTCGATCGCCGAGCTGCGCAACATCATCGGGCAGTACGCCGACGCCGGGATCCGGAACATCCTCGCGGTGCGCGGCGACCCGCCCGGCGACCCGCTCGGCGAGTGGGTCAAGCACCCCCAGGGCCTGCTGTACGCCGCCGACCTGGTCCGGCTCATCAAGGAGTCCGGCGACTTCTGCGTCGGCGTCGCGGCATTCACCGAGATGCACCCGCGCTCCAGCGACTGGGAGTCCGACACCCGGAACTTCGTCGACAAGTGCCGCGCCGGGGCCGACTTCGCGATCACCCAGATGTTCTTCGACGCGGACGACTACTTCCGGCTGCGTGACCGGGTGGCCGCCGCCGGCTGCACGACCCCGATCATTCCCGAGGTCATGCCGGTCACCAACGTGCGACAGATCGAGCGCTTCGCTCAGCTCGGCAACGCGCCTTTCCCGCCGGAGCTGGCGGACCGTATCCTCGCGGTGAAGGACGATCCGGCGGCGGTGCGGGCGATCGGCATCGAGTTCACGACCGAGATGTGCCGGCGCCTGATGGCCGAGGACATCCCCGGACTCCACTTCATTACTCTTAACCACTCCACGGCGTCGCTGGAAATCTACGAGAATCTCGGTCTGCACCAGAGGTCGTGACCGCTCGTAAGGTGAGGAAGTGCGGACATGGGCTACACGCTGCTCTACATCGCGTTCGGCGTGGTCGCGCTGTGGCTGCTCGGTGAGGTGCTGCTGCAGTACAAGGCGCGGCTGCGCTGGCGGCTGCTCGCCTTCGCGGGATTCCTGGGAGTCGTCGGGGGTGTCTCGCTCCGCAACGCCATCGTCATCGCGGTCGGCGCCATCGCGTTCGGCACCGGCCAGACGTTCGTGACGATGTCCTACCGGCAGGGCTTCTCCACCGGCTGGGCGCTCGGCGGCAGCCCCGGCTCCAGCCGCCGCCGCAAGGGCACCCGCGGTGCGGGCGCCGGGGCGGGCGAGCCCGTCCTCGAGGTCAGCCCCATCGAGGAGGTGTCCGAGGGACCCGAACTGGCGACGGTCTACCAGGCGATGCCGGTGCTCGACGACACCGGCGAGTACGGGATCTACGACGGCCAGTCGTCCTACACCCCCGACCCGTACACCAGCGGTGGCTACGAGGGCTACGGCGCCCAGGGCTACGAGGGCTGGGGCGGTGGCGGCGAGCAGCAGCCGCAGCCCGCGGCGGCGGACGCGTACGCCTGGGGCGGTCAGCAGGACTACGACCCCGCCTACGCGGCTCCGTACCAGGACCCGGGCCAGCAGCAGTACACCCCGCAGTACGACCACGAGTTCGGCTACGACACGCCGCCCGGCGGTGTCTGGGTCCCGCAGCAGCAGTCCACCGAGCCGCAGTTCAACGAGCCGCAGCAGCAGGCGTACATCCCGCAGCAGCCCCAGCAACCGCAGTACGAGCAGTCGCAGTACGCGGATCCGTACGACCCCTACCGCTACTAGGGCGCGTGCCAGGCGTCGTGGGCCAGGCGGGACTTTCGCAACACGCCCTGGGACCGCTGCTCGGTCCTGACCGGTCCTGGGCGGATGGCCCTAGCGGCTGCCGCCCGGGCCGCCCGCGATCAGGTCCGCGACGATCGCGCCCGACATGCCGGCGTGCGCCAGGCCGCCGCCGGGGTGCGACCAGCCGCCCACGGAGTACAGCCCGGGGACGGCGGAGCGGTTGGCCGGGTGGAGATGCAGACCGCCCGCGCCCGCCAGGGCGGGGCCGGGCACCGCGCCGCCCGGGGCGCCGGTCTCCCGTTCGGTGTCGGCGGGGGTGCGCACCTCACGCCACAACTCCCGCTCGCGCAGACCCGGAACGGCCGCCTCTGCGGCCTTCACGACCCGCTCGGCGAAGCCCGCGGCGGCGCCGGGCGCCGCCCAGTCCGCCCCGCCGGCCGTCGTCGCCACGGTGACCTGGAGGGTCACCGCCTCGTGCGACGCGTCGGGGACCGTCGACGGGTCGTCGGGACGCAGCACCGTCACGGTCGGGGAGTCGCAGGGCCCGGCGCCGGAGAAGACGGACTCCCACTCCGCGGGGCCGTCCGCCGCGTGCACCACGGTGCGGTGTGCGGTGCCCGCCGGTCGGGGACCCCGCAGCGCCAGGCACACCACGAACCTGCCGGGCATGCCTCCTGCGGCGTGGGGCTCCCCGGGAGCGGGCAGCGGGGCTCCCGCGACCACCGTGTCCGCGTCGATCCGCCGCCCGTCGGCGAGGTCGAGACCGCAGGCCCGGCCGTCCTCCGCGGTCCTGACCCCGAGGACCTCGGCGCCGAAGTGGAACTCGACCTTGCGCGCCAGGCACCGCTCGTACACCGCGTCGGCGAGGGCCCGCATACCGCCGCTCACGTACCAGGCGCCGAAGGTCTGCTCCATGTACGGCAGCACGGTGGCGCTCGCCGGGACGGTGCGCGGGTCGAAGCCGTACGCGAGGGCGTAACTCGTCAGCAGGGCGGCCGCCCTGGGGTCGGCCAGCTCGCGTTCGGCGACGGAGGCGAGGGACGGGGCGCCGCGGCGGAACAGCCCGCGCCGCACGGCGGGGTAGGGGTCGCGGCCCAGCGGGGTGGTGTCGGCCGCCAGGGCGTCCTCCAGGAGCGGGCGGCGGGTGGCCTCCCAGACCTCGCGGGCCCGGCCGGTCACCTCACTCCAGCGCTCACCGGCGCCCGCACCGAACGCGCCGTCCAGCGCGCTGATGACGCCCGCGCGGGTGGCGTTCGGCAGCGACACGGCCGTGCCGTCCGGGAAGAGATGCCGGCTCGCCGGATCGACCTGCGCCAGGCCGACGCGGCTCTCCAGCGGTTCCTTGCCGGTCTTGACGAACAGATCGCGGTAGACGGCGGGCAGTTGGAGCAGACCAGGGCCGGTGTCGAAGGTGAAGCCGTCCCGGGCGAACCTTCCGACGGCTCCGCCGTACGTCGCCGAGCGCTCGTAGACCGCCACCCGGTGGCCGCCGACGGCCAGCCGGGCCGCCGTCGCCATTGCGCCCATACCCGCGCCGATTACCGCGATCCGTGCCATGTCAGGGACTGTATCGGGCGGCACCGACAGCGCCGTCCGGCAGGTCGTCTCAGGTCGGCGCGACCAGCCGCTTCTCCGCGCGCCGGGCCTTCCAGCGGCGCAGGAAGCGGCGGATCCGGGAGAACAGGAAGACGACCGTGATGATGCCGAGCACCAGTATCGTGCCCGCGATGATCGCGGCGGCGAGCGGATGGAAGAGCGCGAAGACGATGATCGCGGAGACACCGAGGTCCTCGGCGAGGCTGAGGACGATGTTGCTGGCCGGTTCGGGCGAGGTGTTGACCGCTATCCGCGTACCGGCCTTGACGAGGTGGCTGGCGAGCGCCGTCGAGCCGCCGATCGCGGCGGCGGCCAGCTCCGGCAGCGAACCGTTCTGCCCGGCGAGCAGCGCCGCGACCACCGCTCCGGCGACCGGGCGGATGACGGTGTGCACCACGTCCCACGCCGAGTCCACGAACGGGATCTTGTCGGCGACGGCCTCGCACAGGAACAGCACCCCGGCGACGATCAGCACATCGGGCCGCTCCAGGGACGCGGGTACCTCGTCGGTGACCCCGGTCGCGCCCATCAGGCCGAGCAGGAACACCACGGCGTAGGCGTTGATCCCGCTCGCCCAGCCGCTGGTGAACACGAGCGGAAGTACCGACATGGTCCGGATCGTAGCGAACCGTCCACAGGGAGCGGAGGCGAAACCACGCAGTTATGAGTACTGGTACCTAGACGAAGACTTGAGTAGGAGCGCGGATGGGCCGCGGCCCCCGTTCGGGGGAAGGTAGGGGCACGGACGGGCGCGGTGCCGGTACCGCCGACACGGGGCGGCGGAGCAGGGGCGGCCCGGACGCAACGGGGGTGCACGGGTAGCGCTGTTCTGGCACGGTCCGAAGGGGGATCGGGACGTGCCAGAACAGCGCTCACTCATGTCCGCTCAACCATCTCGTACCGTCAGGTCCGCCGTGAGTCGCCGCTGACCCGGCCCTGCAGCAGCCGGGACAGGGCGGAGTGCACGTCGTCGATACTGCGGTGCGACTGGAACGCCTGCCAGTCCAGGGCGGCGACCAGCACCATCCCGAAGAGCGCTGACGCGGTGAGCGGTACGTCGATCTCGTCGCTGAGCTCCCCGTTGTCCACCGCCTCGCGCAGCACCTTCTCCACCACCGCGACCGCCTCCTGGCGGACCAGCATCAGCGTGTCCTGCCAGGCGCGGTTGGTCCGCCACAGCTCGGCGACGTACAGCTGTGTGAAGGACGGGTAGCGGGCGATGAACGCCAGCCCGGCCCGGATCTGCGCGTCCAGCGCGTCGACCCGGGTGCCGCCGCGCGCCGCCACCTCGTCGGCGGCGTCCCGCAGCGAGACGGTGAGCAGCCCGACGCCGTGCTGGAGCAGCTGCTCGAACAATTCGTTCTTGCTGGCGAAGTTGTAGTAGACGGTGCCCTTGGCGACGCCGGCCCGCTCGGCGATCTCCTCCACCGTGGTGGCGGAGAAGCCCTGCTCGGCGATGAGTGTGACGGCGGCCTCGTAGAGCTTCTGCCGCGTGGCCTGACGACGTGCGGTGGTCATGGCGTCGATTGTCCCTGCCCGGGACGGCCCCGGCTCACAGGGTCAGCTCCGGGTGCAGCCGGTCCACGGTCCACACCTGCTTGGCGCGGGCGGTCAGGGTGGTGAGCGCCAGTGCGGCGCCGGTGAAGGCGAGGAGCACCAGGCAGGCCCGCCAGACCGGCCAGAGGTCGCCGCCGGTGATCAGGTGGCGGAGCCCCTCGACGACGTAGCTCATGGGCAGGAACGGGTGGATGGCACCGAAGAAGCCGGGGCTGGTCTGCACCGGATAGGTGCCGCCCGCCGAGGTCAGCTGCAGCATCAGCATCGCCAGGGTGAGCACCCGTCCGGCCGGGCCGAACCGGGCGCCCAGGAACTGGATGATGGCGGCGAAGCAGCCCGCGGCCAGCAGCAGGAAGCCGATCGTGCCGGCGGCGCGGGCCATCTGCAGCCCGACCACCCAGTGCAGCACCGACATCAGCGCCAGCACCTGCGCCACCCCGACCGCGGCCACCGGCAGCCAGCCGGCCAGCGCTATCCGCCAGGACGCGGCCCCGGCGGCGAGCGCCCGGCGGTTCATCGGCTGGAAGAGCATGTAGCCGACCATCGCGCCGACCCACAGAGAGAGCGGGATGAAGTACGGGGCGAGCCCCTCGCCGTAGTTGGACGCCTGGTGCAGGGACTGCGAGGCGAGCTGTACGGGGTCGGCCATCACCGCGGTGCGCGCGTCGCGCTCCTGGGCGTCGTAGTCCGGGATCTTGTCGACGCCCTCGTGCAGACCGGTGGCGAGCTGCCCGCTGCCGGTGGAGAGCTGCGTCAGACCGGTGGTGAGGCGGTTGCTGCCGGTGGCGAGCTGGTACATGCCGCCGCTGAGGGTGTCGGCGCCCTGGGAGAGGGTGCCGATGCCCTTGTCGAGGGTGCGGGCGCCGCCGGCCGCCGTGTGGGCGCCCGAGGCGACCTGGTGGGCCCCGGTGTTGAGCCGGTTGATGTCCTTCACTGCGCCGTTGATGTCCGAGGACAGGTGCGGCGCGGCGGCGGCCAGTTCCTGGGCGTAGTCGTGCAGCTTGCCCAGGTCGGTGGCGAGCTGGTCGAACGACGCCGGGCCGCTGACCTGCGCGTTGAGCCGCTCGGCCAGTGTCGCGGCCTCGGCCGCCTTGTCCGCGGCGCGCTTCAGCGCGACGCAGTCTCCGGTGGCGGGGGTTGCGGCGCACTGCTTCGTGTACTGCTGCCGTACGAGGTCGGCGGCGGTCCTGGACGCCTTGGCGGCGTCCGGTGCCAGCGCGGCGATCGTGTCCAGATGGTCCTTGATCGCCTGCGATCCGTCGGCGACGACCCGGGAGACCTCGCCGATCTCCCGGGTGTGGGCCTTCACGAACGCGATCTTGTCGGAGGCGCCGTTCACCGCGTCCACGAGCCGCTGGGTGCCGGACGCGACCTGGCCCGCGCCGGAGTCGAGCGTGGTGAGACCGGTGGCCAGGTCGCCGCTGCCCTTCCTGGCGTCCTTGAGGCCCGCGGCGAGCCGGCCCGCGCCCTGCTCGGCCTTGCGGATGCCGGAGCCGAGCTCCTTCGAGCCCTGCTCGGCGCTGCCCGCGCCGCCGGCCACGTCGGACGCGCCCTTCGCGGCCTGCTGCGTCTTGTCGTGCAGATCGGCGAACGACACGAAGATCCGGTCGTAGAAGCCGCGCGAGGCGCCGGCCGAGGTGGCCGCCCTGACCTGCGAGAACACACTGCGGGAGATCTGCCCGACGATGTAGTTGTTGGAGTCGTTGGTGCGCACCTGCAGGGCGCCGGTCTCCGGGTGGCTGCCCGAGCTGGACGCGATCCGCTCGCTGAAGTCGGCGGGGATGGTGAGCGTCAGGTAGTACGAGCCGTTCTCCAGGCCCTTCGTGGCGTCGGCGGGGTCCGTCTCCTGCCAGTCGAAGGTGGCCGTGTCGTGCAGCTTGGCGGCGAGTTCGTCGCCCGCCGCGATCTTCTTGCCGCCGGCGGTCGCGCCGCGGTCGGCGTTCACCAGGGCGACGGGGATCTTGTCGAGCCGCCCGTACGGATCCCAGAAGGACCACAGGTACAGGGCGCCGTAGAGCAGCGGCAGCAGCAGGAGGGCGGCCATGGCCGCCCGCGGCAGCCGGCCCCGGCCGAACTTCTTCAGCTCAAGCGCGGCGAGCTTCGGTGCACGCATCGACGGCCTCCTCTTCGGTCTCTTCGGTCGCGTCGGCGGTCCGGTCGGTGGTCAGGTCGGCGGTGGTGCCCTGTGCGGTCCCGGTGGCCCGGGTGGGGACCACGAGCGCGTCCCCGGGCGCCCTGGTGCAGACGCCGAGGACGGTGGTGCCCGCGTCGGCGACCGAGCGCAGCATCGACCAGGCCAGCTCGCGGTCGGTGTCGCCGAGCTTGTGGTCGACGTCGTCGATCCCGAGCACCTGCGGGCGTGGCAGCAGTGCGAGGGCGACGCCCAGCCGCAGTGCCTCCAGCCGTTCCAGATCGCGTACGGCCGTCCGCTCGCCCTTCACCAGCGAGTCCAGGTCGAGCCCCGAGGCCTTGAGGGCCGCCGCCACATCGGCGCGGTCGCGCGCGGCGCGGGAGGCGAACCTGCGCTGCAGCAGCACCCTCTCGCGCAGATGCTCGGCGACGGTGAGGGCCGGTTCGAGGGCGGAGATGCCGTCGACGGGACCGAGAGCACTGATCCGGCGTACAGCGGGCATGCGCCGGGGGAGGGGGTGTCCGTGGACCTCCGCCTGTCCCTCGGTGGCCTTCATGCGGCCGGTGAGCGCCAGCATCAGGCAGGTGCGGCCGGTGCCCGACGGGCCCTCGACGGCGATCAGCGTGCCGGCGGGCGCGCTGAACGACACCTCCCCGAACACCCGCCCACGCGGGCCGCGCAGCCCGTACCCCTCCGCGGTGATCACGAGTCACTCTCCTCTTTTGAACTGACTGGTCAGTACAAAAGACAAGTATGCAGCATCGCAGGGAGGGGCCCGCCGCAGGGGTGGGCGAACACCTGTGCTAAGGGCATTTCCGCAGGTCAGGGCCGATTGTCAGTGGTGTGCCCCACTATGTGTCGTACGAAGACAGGAGGCTCGTCATGGCTGCTCACGTAAGCGACATCCATCCCGTGCTGCGCCGTGCGGCGGCTCCGCCCGCCGCGCTCGACCTGCTCACCCAGGCCCACCTCGGACTCGACGAGGCGGCCGTCCTGGAAACCCCCAACGAGCGCTACGCCACCGCCCACCTCGCCGCACTGCGGACCGCCGCCGCGGTGCTGGCCGTGCGGGGCCGGCCCGAGCCGGGCCCCAGGCGGCGACAGCGGATACGCAGCGCCTGGGAGGTGCTGCCCGAAGTCGCGCCGGAGCTCAGCGAATGGAGCGCCATGTTCGAGTACGGCGCCCGCCGCCGGGCGCGCGCCGAAGCCGGCATCGAGGGCGCCGCCACCTGGCGGGACGCGGACGATCTGCTGCGCGCCGCCGGCATGTTCCTGCGCCTGGTGGAACGGATGCTGGTGCTCCAGCCCACCCTGCCCGCTGAACTGCGCGACGGCCTGCCGCCCGCCCTGCCGCAGCAGAAGGCCAATTGATCGGCCATGGGGTACCGCACGGATAGAGTGAAGTCGCTCGTTCCAGCCAGTCGTCCGCGAGGAGCCGCCCGCCATGTCCCGTGAAGGAGTGGTGGATCCGATCCGCCCCCGAGCGTCCCTCCGTACCGCCGTGGTCTGGGAGGTCCTGCGCGACGCACTGGAGCGGCAGGCCAAGGCCGGCGGCCGCGACGCCGAAGAGCCGCTGGACGTGCTCGACACCGGGGGCGGCACCGGAAACTTCGCGGTGCCCGTGGCGCGCCTCGGCCACCGGGTCACCGTCGTCGACCCGAGCCCGGACGCGCTCTTCGCGCTGGAACGCCGGGCCGCCGAAGCCGGGGTGACCGACCGGGTCCGCGGCGTCCAGGGCGACACCCACGGCCTGCTCGACGTCGTCGAGCCCGGCAGCTACGACGTCGTGCTGTGCCACGGTGTCCTGGAGTACGTCGACGACCCGGGCGAGGGCATCCGCAACGCCGTCGGCGCGCTCCGCCCGGCCGGGGCGCTCAGCCTGCTGGCCGCCGGCCGCGGCGGCGCCGTGCTGGCCCGGGCCATCGCCGGCCACTTCACCGAGGCCCAGCACGCCATAGGGGACCCGGACGGCCGATGGGGCGACGGGGACTCGCTCCCGCGCCGCTTCACCGCCGAGCAGCTGACCCGCCTGGTCTCCGACGCCGGCCTGCGGGTCGGCGCGGTGCACGGCGTCCGGGTCTTCGCCGACCTGGTCCCGGGCGTGCTGGTGGACACCGAGCCGGGCGCCCTGGAAGCGCTGCTCAAGCTGGAACTGGCCGCCGCGGAGCAGCCCGCGTTCCACTCGATCGCCACTCAACTGCACGTCCTCGCGGACCGCGGCTGACCCGGCCACCGGACACAGCGCCAGGAGTAGTCGGTCACAGGCCGCCCGGTCAGCCGTTCAGGACCGTATGCTGGCATGACGTAACGGCGGACGGGGAATGAAGCTCCCGTCGGATTGGCGTAGTGGGGCGGGTTTCACGGGGGCGAATCCCTGCCTATCCTTGAATAAGGGTCGGACCGGTCGCCCCCGCGACCGACGAGTAGGAGGACTCCGTGCCGCTCTCGGAGCACGAGCAGCGCATGCTCGAGCAGATGGAGCGAGCGCTGTACGCCGAAGATCCCAAGTTCGCGTCGGCGCTTGAGGGAAGCGGGCTGCGCACCTATACTCGGCGGCGCGTCTACCAAGCCGTAGCGGGCTTCCTGGTGGGTATCGCGCTGCTGATGGCTGGAATGATCAAGCAGCAGCCCTGGATCAGTGTGGTCGGTTTCCTCGTCATGCTGGCTTGTGCCGTGCTCGCGGTCACGGGCTGGCGGAAGGCCGGCAAACCCGGTGAGCAGCAGCCCGCCGCAACCACCGGCCGAGGCCACCCCCGTCGCAGGGGGAAGGTCATGGACCGGATCGAGGAACGCTGGCAGCGCCGCAGGGACGGGCAGGAAAGCTAGGCCCACCCGGCCGCCGCCCAGGCAGAGGGTTCTCAACAGTTCTCAGAATGACGACGAGGGGCGCGGAACCCGGAAACGGGGCCGCCCCCCCCCGC
>NZ_JAPVLS010000032.1:16534-57457 GCF_027158125.1 Streptomyces sp. H39-C1 | reverse complement strand
GAACCGGAAACCGGTTCCGCGCCCCTCGTCATGTCCGGCCCCGGTAGGCCCGGACGCCCGGTACCCGCGCTGCCGCGCCTAGGACGCCTGCCGTGACGGCCGCCGGACCGCGTCCGCGGCCCGCCGGACGGCCGCCGACCAGCGCCGCGTCGCCACCGACCACTGCTCCGACAGCCGCCAGATCACCCGTGCGGCCGAACGTGGCAGGAGAACCGCGCGCAGCCGTCCGCGCCGCCCGGCCGTCCGGTGCAGCCCGGCCCGTACCTGGTGCACATCCGCCGCCAGCCCGGCCACCGGCCGCGGCCTGGGCGAGTACAGCACCTGCTCCACGGCGGCCGCGACCTGTCCGGCGGCCAGCGCCGCCGCCTCGTCGAGCTCGCCCTCCCGCACCAGCCGGGCGGTGGCCCGGCGCGGTGTCTCGGAGTCGTCGGGCAGGATCCCGTAGTCCCACGCGGTGTCGACGAGCTCCCGCCAGGCCGCGAGCGTCCTGGCACCGTCCGCCTGGCCGTGGCCGACGCCGAGCCGCCGGGACCGCTCACGGCGGCGCCACAGCAGCGGCAGCAGGGGCGCACCGACCACCACCAGCGCCAGCAGGGCGATGCCCGCCAGCCGGCCGGCGCTGATCCCGGTGTCGGTCGGTCCGCTGCCCGTGTCCTGGCCGACCGGGGTGCAGTCGCCCAGCGCCTTGTCCTTGACCGAGCAGCTCGCCGAGGCCGAGGCGCCTACGCTCGGTGCCGCCGATTTGCCGGGCTCCGGGACGACCGGGCCGCCGCCGGGGTTCGACGGCTGGTCCACCGTGTAGCTGGGGGCGGTGCCGCGGGACGGGGTGGGCTCGAAGCGGGTCCAGCCGACGCCCTCGAAGTACAGCTCGGGCCAGGCGTGCGCGTCCTGGAGTCCCACCGAGACGCTGCCGTCGGACCGGGGCCCGTTGCCCGGCGCGAAGCCGACCGCGACGCGGGCCGGGATGTGCAGGGTGCGGGCCATCGCCGCCATGGTGAAGGCGAAGTGGACGCAGAACCCCTGCTTGTCCCGGAGGAAGTTGGCGATCGCGTCGACCCCGGTGCCCGAGCGGACCTGCGTGCTGTACCGGAAGTCCCCGGAGTGGAAGTACTTCTGCAGGGCCACGGCCTGCTCGTAAGGGTTCGCCGCACCGCGCGTCACCTCCAGCGCGGTCCTGCTGACCACCTCCGGCAGGGTGTCCGGGACCTGGGTGTACTCCTGCTTGAAGGTGGCCGCCGGATCGGGTGCCGTGGCGAGCTGCGCCGCCGTCGGCTGCACCAGCAGGCTGGTGACCTTGTACTTCACGCCCTTGGTCGTCTGCTTGCGGTCACCGACGACCGTGCGCCCCTCCTTGTCGAACCGCCAGCGGCCGTCGACCTTCAGCTTTTCGACGGGGTAGGGGAGCGGCAGCCAGCTCTGCGCGTAGTTCCCGTCGGCGGCGAGCGAGGTGACGACCTCGGTCGACTTCACCTCGGGGCCCAGCCCGGCCGGGACCGGGAACACCTCGGGGATCTCGGTCACCGGGCGCTCGGAGGAACGCCACTGCGTGCCGTCGAACTTGTCGAGCGCGACGATGCGCAGATACATGTCCGTCGTGCTGGGCGCGTTCGTGCGATACGACAGGACCTCGCGGTTGGTCGGCTGGTTGAGGCTGTCCTGCAGCGCCACCACCGGGTTGACCGACGAGGAGTTGGCACCGCCGAAGCCGGGGCCCGTGCCGGTGCCCGACGGGTCGAGCAGCCCGCTGCCCAGCGAGGGCAGCACGGCGGGGGCGATCAGCGCGATGCCCAGGGCCATCGCCCCGATCCGGCGGCCGGTGCGGACCGGTGCCACGACCGAGCCCTCGGACCGGGTCCCCGAAGCGCCCGCCCAGCCGGTGGACGGCGGACCGCCGCCGAAGACCCGGCCCCAGCGCGACAGCCGGTCCCGGCCCTCGGCGAGGAGCAGCAGCAGATAGCCGGCCGCCGCGATCAGGAACCACAGCCAGCGGCTGCCGCTGCCGGCCAGACCGGAGGCGACGGAGTACAGCGCGAGCAGCGGCAGCCCGGCCGGGGCGGCGCTGCCGTACGTCACCGCCATCGCGTCCACGGCCAGCGCGATCACCAGTACACCGGCGACCAGCAGCAGCCGGATGCCCGGGGTCACCGGGGCGGGGATGGCGAACTGGCTGACGTCCCGCAGTCCGTCACCGAGCCGGTCGCCGAGCCCCACGAACGCCTTGGACCCGGGCAGGATGCCGCCGACCGCCTGCTTCGAGACGAACATCATGGTCAGTATCAGCAGGCTGACCAGGGCCTGCGCCAGCACGGTCAGCGGCCTGGCCAGCGGTACCCGCCGGGCCAGCGCGCCGACGCAGGACTGGAGCGTGACGAGGAAGGCCGCCTGCAGGATCCAGCCGGTCGGGGTGGCCAGCGGCAGCAGGGAGCAGGCCGCCATGATCGACGCCACCGCGGCGCAGACCGTCAGCCGTGCGCGTCCGCTCATGAGCTCGCTCCCGCCTCTTCACGCGAGCGGTACCGGTCCGCCAGCTGCCACAGCGAGGGCAGTCCCTCGCCCGGCGGCACCGGCAGTACCGCCCAGCCGGCCTCGCGCAGCATCCGCACGGCCCGCCGGGCACCGGTGTCCGCGGCCGTGCCCGGACCGTCGCCGCCGTTCACGCCGGAGCCACCGGGGGAGCCGGAGGCCGCGGGGCCGCCGCCGGCCGCCGGTACTTCGGGGTACGGGTCCACGGCGTCGCGTGACGCCCATGCGGAACTGTCCAGGACGAACGCCACCGCGCCGCCGGCCCGCTGGCGCATCCGTCCGACGATCGTCGCCTGCTCCTCGTCCAGGTCCCCCAGGAAGGCCACCAGCAGCCCCTCGCTGCCGACCCGCAGCACGTCGTGCGCCCGGGAGAACCCGCCGCCGTCCGAGTGCTCGACCACCGCGAGGGTGTCGAGCAGCACTCCTGCGGTGTCGGAGGAGTCGCCGCCGAAACCGCCCTCGGGGCCCGGGACGCTGCTGCCGGTGTCGGTCAGCAGCCGCACCGAGTAGCCGCGCTCCAGCATGTGCGTCGAGACCGAGGCCGCTCCGGACACCGCCCATTCGAAGGCGGAGTCGGGTCCGGCGCCGTAGAAGGCGAGCCGCCGGGTGTCCACCAGCACGGTGCAGCGGGCCTTGTGCGGCTGCTCCTCGCGGCGCACCATCAGCTCGCCGTACTTCGCGGTGGAGCGCCAGTGCACCCGCCGCAGATCGTCGCCGTGCCGGTAGCCGCGCGGGATAGCGTCGTCCTCGCCGGCCAGCGACAGCGAGCGGGTGCGGCTGTCGCCGTAGCCGGACGCCTCGCCCGCGAGCCGGACCGCGGGCAGCGGCTCCACCCGGGGCACCACGGTCAGGGTGTCGAACGCGCTGAACGACCGGGTCAGCTCGCACATGCCGAAGGGGTCCGTCAGCCGCAACTGCAGCGGCCCCAGCGGATAGCGCCCGCGCAGATCGGAGCGGACCCGGTAGGACACCTCGCGGTGGCCGCCCGGCTCCACCCGGTCCAGCACGAAGCGCGGCCGCGGCCCGAGCACGTACGGCACCCGGTCCTGCAGCATCAGCAGTCCGGTGGGGATGCGCGAGACGTTGTCGACCCGCAGGTGCACCCGCGCCTCGGACATCGCGGGCACCCGCGACGGCGCGAGCCGCCGGCTGCCCGCCACCCGGTAGCGCGTGCGGTACAGGACCGCGACGCAGACCAGCGGCAGCACCGCCAGCAGCAGCCCGACCCGCAGCAGGTCCGGCTGCCCCAGCACATACGCGCAGATGGCCGCCGCGACCCCGGCCGCGAAGAAGGACCGTCCGCGCGTGGTCAGCCCCGACAACGCCGTACGGAAACCTCCCGCGGCCTGCGGGTCGGTGGACATCACAAGCCCCGGACGCCGGGCGGCTGGGCGCTCTGCGCCTGCCGCCATTGCGCTGCGGACGCCGCCGTGGCCGGGGAGGCGGACGGGTCGGGGACCGGTGTGCGCTGCAGGATCTCCGCGACGACCTGCTCGGGCGTCCGCCGGTTCAGCTGTGCCTGCGCGGTCGGCAGCAGCCGGTGCGCCAGTACCGCGGGGGCGAGCGTCTGCACGTCGTCCGGCAGGACGAAGTCCCGGCCGTCCAGCGCCGCCGAGGCGCGGGCCGCCCGCACCAGGTGCAGGGTCGCGCGCGGCGAGGCGCCGAGCCGCAGGTCCGGGTGGTGCCGGGTGGCACCGACCAGGGCGACGGCGTAGCGCCGCACGGGGTCCGACACATGCACCGTCCGCACCGCTTCGATCAGCTTCACGATCTCGTGGGCGTGCGCCACCGGCTGCAGATCGTCCAGCGGCGGCGTACCGCCGTGCACGTCGAGCATCTGCAGTTCGGCCTCCGGGCTCGGGTAGCCGATCGACACCCGGGCCATGAAGCGGTCGCGCTGCGCCTCGGGCAGCGGATAGGTGCCCTCCATCTCCACCGGGTTCTGGGTGGCGATGACCATGAACGGGTTGGGCAGCTCGTACGTGGTGCCGTCGACGGTGACCTGCCGCTCCTCCATCGACTCCAGCAGCGCCGACTGGGTCTTCGGCGAGGCCCGGTTGATCTCGTCCCCGACCACGATCTGCGCGAAGATCGCCCCCGGCTTGAACTCGAAGTCCCGCCGCTGCTGGTCGAAGACGCTCACTCCGGTGATGTCGGAGGGCAGCAGGTCGGGCGTGAACTGGATACGCCGCACCGAGCAGTCGATGGACCGCGCGAGCGCCTTGGCCAGCATCGTCTTCCCGACCCCCGGCACATCCTCGATCAGGAGGTGCCCCTCTGCCAGCATCACGGTCAGCGAAAGCCGTACGACCTCGGGCTTGCCCTCGATCACGTTCTCCACGGACCGGCGCACCCGCTCCGCCGTCGTGGTCAGATCGCTGAGGCTGGCTCGCGCGTCATAGGTCGTCACCCGGTTCTCCTCGGCCTGTTCATTGGGGCGCGGCCAACCACGGACCGGCCCCTCCCCGAATGCGGTGCACCACGCGCCCTGACGGGCGAGGGGGTGCCGCACGTTGCATTGTTCCCTTGAACAGCGCCCCGCGTCACTCGCCTGCCGTTACTTGGCCGTGATTTCCCGCATCAGACCGGTGTGGACGTCGAACACAAAACCGCGTACATCGTCCGTGTGCGCCAGGAACGGGGACGTACGCACCCGCGCCATCGACTGGCGTACGTCCTGGTCGATGTCGGTGAACGCCTCGACCGACCAGGTCGGACGCTGGCCGACCTCGTGCTCCAGCTCGGTCCTGAAGTCCTCGGTGATGCTCTGCAGGCCGCAGCCCGTGTGGTGGATGAGGACCACCGAACGGGTGCCGAGAGCCCGCTGGCTGATGGTCAGCGAGCGGATGGTGTCATCGGTGACGACACCGCCCGCGTTGCGGATGGTGTGGCAGTCGCCCAGGTCGAGGCCCAGTGCGGCGTGCAGGTCGAGGCGGGCGTCCATGCACGCGACGACGGCGACGCCCAGGACCGGCCGGGCATCCATGCCGGGGTCGTGGAAGGCGACGGCGTAGCGCTCGTTGGCGCCCACGAGCCGGTCGATGACGGAGGCGGATTCGGAGGCGGGCTCGGAGCCGGGTCCGGATGGCTGCGCTGCGGATATCGACATGTGACTGACGTTAGAGGGCGCGGACCCGTCCCACCTGCTGCAGGGGCGGGAAAAAGTCGGTCAATTGGCCGCTGTGTGAGGTAACCCACAGGCGTCGTGCCCCTCGCCCCTGGGGGTGAGGCGCGCGGGCCGTTGATTGCGTTGACCGTGGGGCTTAGTGGAGTAAAGTGGCGCGAAATGGGGTCTCCCCGCCGCAGGTAGGGGCAGCTCCCGTTCTCGACAGGGGTCCCGGTTTCCCGACGGGGATCCCGTCCGGTTACCGACAGGGCCCCGGCGGGCCCGGCTGCGGGAGGTGTGGGTGTTCCTCGGAACGTACGCGCCGCGACTCGACGACAAGAGCCGCCTCGTCCTGCCCGCGAAGTTCCGGGAGCAGCTCGCCCAGGGCCTGGTGATCACCAAGGGTCAGGAGCGCTGCCTGTACGTATGGCCGCTGCGCGGATTCCAGGCCGTCACCGAGGAACTGCGCCGGGCGCCCCTGACGTCCAAGCCCGCAAGGGACTACATGCGGGTGCTGTTCGCCGGAGCCACCGACGAGGTGCCCGACAAGCAGGGACGGATCACCGTCCCGCAGCCGCTGCGGGAGTACGCCGGGCTGGACCGCGACTGTGCGGTCATCGGCGCCAACACCCGGGTCGAGGTGTGGTCCGCCCAGGCCTGGGACCGCTACCTGGCGGCGCAGGAAGACACCTTTTCGGCCCTGTCCGAGGAGGTTCCGACCGGATTACTGTGACCCCGGCCCCTACTCGCAGCGTCACCACGGTGTACGTATGGCTCGGCCTCCTCCCGCTCTCCGGCTCCACTGGCACTACTTCCCCGGCGCCAGAGGGCCACTTCCCTCCCGAGCGGGCGGGGACCAGGCCATATGTCGAAGCAGTCGAAGAAGTCGAAGAACCGAGAAGGGCCCCATGAGCGCCGTCCCCGCCCCGCAGTCCGAGCCGCATGGCGCCCCCGAGGACCCCGCCACCACCGAGCCCACCGGGTCCAGCGAGTCCGCCGAGGCCACCCCCGCGAAGCATGTGCCCGTGATGCTGCGCCGCTGCCTGGACCTGCTGGCTCCCGCGCTGGCCGCACCGGGCGCCGTGGTCGTGGACGCGACGCTGGGGCTCGGCGGCCACAGCGAGGCGCTGCTGACCACGTTCCCGTCGGCCCGGCTGGTCGCCATCGACCGCGACCCCGCCGCGCTCAAGCTCTCCGCCGAGCGGCTGGCGCCGTTCGGCGACCGGGCCACGCTGGTGCACGCGGTCTACGACGAGCTGGCGGACGTCCTCGCCCGGCTCGGCATCCCCAAGGTCCAGGGCGTGCTGTTCGATCTCGGCGTCTCCTCCATGCAGCTGGACGAGGCGGACCGCGGCTTCGCCTACGCGCAGGACGCCCCGCTCGACATGCGGATGGACCAGACGACCGGCATCAGCGCCGCCGAGGTGCTCAACACCTACCCGCCGGGCGACCTGGTGCGGATCCTGCGCACCTACGGCGAGGAGAAGTACGCCCGCAAGATCGTCGACGCGGTCGTCAAACAGCGTGTGAAGGAACCGTTCACCAACAGCGCGCGGCTGGTCGACCTCATCCGCGAGGTGCTCCCGCAGGCGGCCAAGCGCACCGGCGGCAACCCCGCCAAGCGCACCTTCCAGGCGCTGCGCATCGAGGTCAACGCCGAGCTCGCCGCGGTCGAGGGCGCGATCCCCGCGGCGATCGGCGCCCTCGCGGTCGGCGGCCGGATCGCCGTGCTGTCGTACCAGTCGCTGGAGGACCGCATCGTCAAGCAGGCGTTCGCGGCGGGCGCGGCCAACACCGCCCCGCCCGGCCTGCCCGTGGTGCCCGAGCAGTACCAGCCCCGGCTGAAGCTGCTCACCCGCGGCGCGGAACTGCCGACCGAGGAGGAGATCGCGGAGAACAAGCGCGCCACCCCGGCCCGGCTGCGGGGCGCGGAACGGATCCGCGAGGAGGCGCTGTGAGGGCGGCCCGGTCGGCCACGGCGGCCCGCGCGCCCTTCGTCCTGCTGGTGGTGGCGCTGCTGGCCGGCGGCCTCATCTCGCTGCTCCTGCTGAACGGGGCCGTCAACCAGGACTCCTTCGAGCTCAACCGGCTGCAGAAGGACACCACCACGTACACCGACGAGGAGCAGGCGCTCCAGCAGGACGTGGACCGGTACAAGGCGCCCGACGCGCTCGACCGCCGCGCCCGCGAGCTGGGCATGGTGCCCGGCGGCAACCCCGCCTTCCTGAACCCGGACGGCACCGTGCGCGGCGACCCCACCGAGGCCGAGGCCGCGCCGACCGCGGCACCCGTCCGCACCCAGGCGCCGTCCAGCACGGCCCCCACCACGAACGCCCCCGCCACGAACGGCACCCCCGCCACGAAGCCGTCCGGCGGCGCGCCCTCGCCGACCCCCCACGGCTCCCAGACGTCCCAGACCACCGGCAGGTGACCTCGTGACCAGTCCCCGCATCCTGCGCACCGCTCCGGGGGACGGTGCGCATGAGTGAGCCGAGGCGCCCGCAGCGCGGGCGGCTGCCGGGCCCCGGCGGGCCGCGGAAGGCCGGGGCGCCGGGAGCGGCCGGACAGGGCTCGCAGCGGTCGCAGGACGCCAGGAGACCGGGCCGTCCCGCCCCGGGCGACGTCCGCCGGCCCGCCGCCCGCCGCCCGCGCCCGCCACGCCCCCCGGCCCCGCTGCGGCTGGGCCGCCCCAGGCCCCGGCTGCGGCTCGTCAGCGTCGCGCTGACGCTGGTGATGCTCGCGTTCGTCGTCCGGCTGCTGCAGGTGCAGGCCGTCGACGCGCCCGCGTACGCGGCCAAGGCCGCCGTCAACCGCTGGGTCTCGCACACCGTCGCCGCCGACCGGGGGACCATCACCGACCGGTCGGGCACCGACCTGGCGACGACCGTCGACGCGTACGACATCACCGCGGACCCGTTCCTGTTCACCTCCGCCCAGACGAAGACCGCGGACGCGCCCGCGCAGGCGGCCGAGCTCCTCGCGCCGATCGTCGGCGGCGACGCCAGGACCATCGCGAAGAAGCTCGCCACCCCGAACTCCCGCTACCAGGTCATCGCCAGGCAGCAGTCCCCGCAGGTCTGGAACCAGATCAAGGACCTCAAGCGGGCGCTGAACGACAAGGCCGCGAAGACCAAGGGCGGCGGCGGCAGTGTACTGGCCGGCATCTTCAGTGATCCGCACACCAAGCGGATCTACCCCGGCGGCGACCTCGCGGCCGGAGTGATCGGCTTCGTCAACGGCGAGGGCGCCGGCGGCGGCGGTCTCGAGGCGATGCTCGACCAGGAGCTCGCGGGCGAGGCCGGGAAGATCCGCTACGCCCAGTCCAGCGGCCGCCAGGTGCCGACCGCCGGAGTCCAGGAGCACCCCGCCGTGCCCGGCTCGGACGTGCAGCTGACCATCGACCGCGACATCCAGTGGGCGGCGCAGAGCGCCATCACCGCGCAGGTGCAGAAATCCCGGGCGGACCGCGGCTACGTCATCGTCCAGGACACCCGCACCGGCGAGATCCTCGCGATGGCCAACGCCCCCGGCTACGACCCGAACGACCTCACCCACGCCAGCGCCAACGCGCTGGGCAACGCGGCCGTCCAGGACGCCTACGAGCCCGGCAGCGTCAGCAAGCTGATGTCGATGGCCGCGGTCCTGGACCAGGGCGTCGCGACCCCGGAGACCCACGTCACGGTCCCCGGCACCCTGCCGCGCGCCGACCGGATCTTCCACGACGACATCGACCACGGCACCTGGTCGCTGACCCTCAACGGGGTGCTCGCCAAGTCCAGCAACATCGGCACGATCCTGGCGACCGGCCAGCTCGGCAGGACCCAGGCGCAGGCGAACGCGGTGCTGTACTCGTATCTGAAGAAGTTCGGGATCGGCGATCCCACCGGGCTCGGCTTCCCCGGCGAGACCCGCGGGATCCTGGCCAAGCCGCAGAACTGGAACGCCTCCCAGCAGTACACGATCCCGTTCGGCCAGGGCCTGTCGCTCAACGCGCTGCAGGCCACGTCGGTCTACTCGACGGTCGCCAACGGCGGCGTCCGCGTGGAGCCCAGCCTGATCCGCGGCATCACCGGTCCCGACGGCCGCTTCGTACCGTCCGAGGCGCCCAAGACGTCCCGGGTGGTCAGCGAGAAGACCGCCAAGACGCTGGCGACCATGCTGGAGTCCGTGGTCGGCGACGAACAGGGCACCGGAAACAAGGCGCAGATCGCCGGATACCGGGTCGCGGGCAAGACCGGCACGGCCAACCGGGTGGACCCGGTCACCGGCCGGTACAAGGGGTACACGGCCTCGTTCCTGGGCTTCGCGCCCGCCGACAACCCGCGTGTCACCGTCTCCTGCGTGATCCAGAACCCGACCAGCGGCAGCTACTTCGGCGGGCAGATCTGCGGCCCGGTCTTCAAGCAGGTCATGGAATTCGCCCTCAAATCCCTGCAGGCCGCGCCCTCGGGCGCGGAGGCGCCGCACCTGCCCGTCGAGTTCGACCCATCGAAGAGGTGACAACGATCACATCCGACGGCGACCGCCCCGGCCGGGACCGGGGGTCTTTTGGCCCCGACCGGGGCCAGCCCGGTAACCTCACCGCCGTGCCAAAAGCTGATCAGTCCCCCCTCAAGCAGCCGGGCGCGCCCCGCCCGTCCGCAGTCCGTCCCAAAGCGCTGGCGGAGCTGGCCGCGCGGCTCGGTGCGGAGCCGCCCGCGGACGGCGCCCCCGCCACTGGCATCACCCACGACTCCCGGGCGGTCCGCCCCGGCGACGTCTACGCGGCACTGCCGGGCGCCCGCTTCCACGGCGCCGACTTCGCCGTCCAGGCGGCGGACCTGGGCGCCGTCGCGATCCTCACCGATCCAGCGGGCACCGAGCGTGCCGCGGCCACCGGTCTGCCGGTCCTGACCGTGGACGACCCGCGTGCCCGGATGGGCGCGCTGGCCGCCTGGATCTACGACGAACCGGGCGAGGACCTGCTGCAGATCGGCATCACCGGAACGTCGGGCAAGACCACCACCGCCTATCTCGTCGAGGGCGGTCTGCGGGCCGTGCACGGCAAGGCCACCGGTCTCATCGGCACCGTCGAGTCGCGGATCGGCGACGAGCGGATCAAGAGCGAGCGCACCACCCCCGAGGCCACCGACCTCCAGGCGCTCTTCGCCGTCATGCACGAGCGGGGCGTCCGGTCGGTCGTCATGGAGGTCTCCAGCCACGCGCTGGTGCTCGGCCGGGTGGACGGCGCCGTCTTCGACGTGGCGGTCTTCAACAACCTCAGTCCCGAGCACATGGAATTCCACACGGACATGGAGGACTACTTCCAGGCGAAGGCGCGGCTGTTCACGCCGCAGCGCAGCCGGGTCGGCGTCGTCAACCTGGACGACGCGTACGGCCGCCGGCTCGTCGCCGAGGCCGGGGTCCCCATCACCACGTTCTCCGCCGAGGGGGACCTGGACGCCGACTGGCGTGCCACGGACGTCGAGACCGGCCCGCTGGGCAGCACCTTCACCGTGACCGGGCCCAAGGGCGAGACGGCACGGGCCGCCGCCCCGCTGCCCGGCCCGTTCAACGTCGCCAACACCCTCGCCGCGATCACCGCGCTGGTCATCGCCGGCATGGACCCGCAGACCGCCGCGGACGGCGTCGCAGCCGTCCCCGGGGTGCCCGGCCGGCTGGAAGGTGTCGACGCGGGCCAGCCGTATCTCGCGGTCGTGGACTACGCCCACAAGACCGACGCCGTCGAGTCCGTGCTGCGCGCCCTGCGCAAGACCACCGAGGGCCGGATCCACGCCGTGCTCGGCTGCGGCGGCGACCGCGACCAGCACAAGCGCGGCCCGATGGGCGCCGCCTGCGCGCGGCTCGCGGACACCGCCGTACTGACGTCCGACAACCCGCGCTCCGAGGACCCGCTCGCGATCCTCGCCGCGATGCTGAACGGAGCAGCCGAAGTACCCGCCCACGAACGCGGGCACGTCATCGTCGAGCCCGACCGGGCCGCCGCCATCGCCATCGCGGTAGCCCGGGCCGAGCCCGGCGACATCGTGCTGGTCGCGGGCAAGGGCCATGAACAGGGCCAGGACATCGCCGGAGTGGTACGCCCCTTCGACGACCGGGAAGTACTGCGCGCCGCCATCGAGAAGGACCAGGAACAGCTGTGATCCCACTCACCCTCGCCGAGGTCGCTGACGCGGTCGGCGGGAGCATGCACGACATACCGGAACCAGGGACGCGCGTGACGGGCCCCGTGGTCATCGACTCCCGTGAGGTGGTGCCCGGCGCGCTGTTCGCCGCCTTCGCCGGCGAGCGCGTGGACGGCCACGACTACGCGGTGGGCGCCGTGAAGGACGGAGCGGTGGCGGTACTCGCCTCCCGCCCCGTCGGCGTGCCCGCGATCGTCGTCGACGACGTCGTGGCCGCGCTCGGCGCCCTCGCCCGGACCGTCATCGCCCGGCTCGGCGCGACCACCGTCGCCCTCACCGGTTCGGCCGGCAAGACCAGCACCAAGGACCTGATGGCCCAGTTGCTGGAACGGCACGCTCCCACGGTGTGGACACCCGGCTCGTTGAACAACGAGATCGGGCTGCCGCTCACCGCGCTGCGCGCCGAGGAGTCCACCCAGCACCTGGTGCTCGAGATGGGCGCCCGCGGCATCGGCCACATCCGGTATCTGACGGAGCTGACCCCGCCGCGGATCGGCGTGGTCCTGAACGTCGGCGCCGCGCACATCGGCGAGTTCGGCGGCCGGGACCGGACGGCCATCGCGAAGGGCGAACTCGTCGAGTCGCTGCCCGCCGCGGAACAGGGCGGAGTGGCGGTCCTCAACGCCGACGACCCGCTGGTGCGTGCGATGTCCTCGCGCACCTCGGCCCGCGTCGTGCTCTTCGGCGAAGGGCCCGACGCCGAGGTCCGCGGGGAGAATGTCCGGCTCAACGACCGAGGTCAGGCGCTCTTCACACTCCGCACACCCACCGGGTGCGCCGAAGTGACCTTGCGCCTGTACGGTGAGCACCACGTGTCGAACGCGCTCGCCGCGGCCGCCGTCGCCGGTGAACTGGGCATGCCCGTCGAGGAGATCGCCACCGCGCTCTCCGCCGCGGGAACCCTTTCGCACTGGCGTATGGAGGTCACCGAGCGGCCCGACGGCGTGACGGTCGTCAACGACGCCTACAACGCGAACCCCGACTCCATGAGAGCCGCTCTGCGCGCGCTCGCCGCCATGGGGCGCGGGCGCCGTACGTGGGCGGTGCTCGGCGAGATGGCCGAACTCGGTGAGGAGTCCCTCACCGAGCACGACGCGGTCGGGCGACTGGTCGTCCGGCTCAACGTCAGCAAGCTCGTGGCCGTGGGCGGCTTGGAAGCCGCCTGGTTGGATATGGGCGCCAAGAACGAGGGTTCGTGGGGTGAGGAGTCGGTGCACGTGTCCGACGCGGAGACGGCGATCGACCTGCTGCGCAGCGAATTGCGCCCGGGGGACGTCGTGCTGGTGAAGGCATCTAGGTCGGTCGGACTGGAGCGCGTGGCGCTGGCGCTGCTCGACGGCACCGAAGGTGAGGTCGCCGCGCGATGAAGCAGATTCTCGTATCCGGTGTGCTCGGTCTCTTCCTGTCGCTGATCGGCACCCCGCTGCTGATCCGGCTGCTGGCCCGCAAGGGTTACGGGCAGATGATCCGTGACGACGGTCCGAAGGCGCACCACAGCAAGCGCGGCACTCCGACGATGGGCGGCATCTCGTTCATCCTGGCGACCCTGGTCGCCTATGCCGCGACCAAGGTCATCACCAGCGAGCGGCCGACCATGTCCGGTCTGCTGGTGCTGTTCCTGACCGCGGGCCTCGGCCTGGTCGGGTTCCTGGACGACTACATCAAGATCGTCAAGCAGCGGAGCCTGGGCCTGCGGGCCAAGGCGAAGCTGGGCGGCCAGCTCATCGTCGGCATCGCGTTCGCGGTCCTGGCGCTGAACTTCTCGGACTCGCGCGGCCAGACCCCGGCCTCCACCAAGCTGTCCTTCACCCAGGACTTCGGCTGGACCATCGGCCCGGTGATCTTCGTCATCTGGGCGCTGTTCATGATCCTGGCGATGTCCAACGGCGTGAACCTCACCGACGGCCTCGACGGTCTGGCCACCGGTGCGTCCGTGATGGTCTTCGCCGCCTACACCGTCATCGGCGTCTGGCAGTACGGCCAGTGGTGCGGCGCCCCGCTCAGTGCCAACGGCGCCTGTTACGAGGTCAGGGACCCACTCGACCTGGCGGTCGTCGCCGCGGCCCTGATGGGCGCGTGCTTCGGCTTCCTGTGGTGGAACACCTCACCGGCCAAGATCTTCATGGGCGACACCGGCTCGCTGGCCCTCGGCGGCGCGCTCGCCGGTCTGGCGATCTGCTCGCGCACCGAGATGCTGCTCGCGATCCTCGGCGGCCTGTTCGTCCTCATCACGCTCTCCGTCGTCATCCAGGTCGGCTCCTTCCGGCTCACCGGCAAGCGGGTCTTCCGGATGGCGCCACTCCAGCACCACTTCGAACTCAAGGGCTGGAGCGAAGTCCTGGTCGTGGTCCGCTTCTGGATCATCCAGGGCATGTGCATGGCCATCGGCCTCGGACTGTTCTACGCCGGCTGGGTGGCCGCCTCGTGACAGCGCCGCACCCGGTGGCGACCGAACTGGCGGGCGTCCGCGTCACCGTCGCGGGCCTGGGCGTCTCCGGCGTCCCGGCCGCACGGGCACTGCACGCCCTGGGCGCCGTCGTCACCGTCGTGAACAGCGGCGACGGCGAGCGGGAGCGGACCGAGGCCGAGGGGCTGCGGGAGCTGGGCGTCACCGTGCGCCTGGGCGACGGCGACACCCTCCCCGAAGGCACCGGGCTCGTCGTCACCGCACCGGGCTGGAAGCCCACGAGCCCGCTCTTCGCGGCCGCCGAGGCGGCCGGTGTCGAGGTGTGGGGCGACGTGGAGCTGGCCTGGCGACTGCGGGACGAGAGTGCCGCGCCGTGGCTGGCGGTCACCGGCACCAACGGCAAGACCACCACCGTCCAGATGCTCGCCTCCATCCTCAAGGCCGCCGGCCTGCGGACCGCCGCCGTCGGCAACATCGGCGTCTCGGTCCTGGACGCCGTGCTCGGCGAGGAGAAGTACGACGTCCTGGCCGTCGAGCTCTCGAGCTACCAGCTGCACTGGGCGCCCAGTGTCCGGCCGCACTCCGCGGCCGTCCTCAACCTCGCGCCGGACCACCTGGACTGGCACGGCTCCATGGAGGCGTACGCCGCCGACAAGGGCCGGATCTACGAGGGCAACCAGGTCGCCTGCGTCTACAACACCGCGGACCCGGCGACCGAGGCACTGGTCCGCGAGGCCGACGTCGAGGAGGGTGCCCGCGCGATCGGCTTCACCCTCGGCAGCCCCGGTCCCTCCCAGTTCGGCGTGGTGGACGGCATCCTGCTCGACCGCGCCTTCGTCGAGGGACGGCACAAGAACGCCCAGGAGCTCGCGGAAGTCTCCGACGTCCAGCCGCCCGCCCCGCACAACATCGCCAACGCGCTGGCCGCCGCGGCGCTGGCCCGCGCCTTCGGCGTCGAACCGGCCGCCGTACGCGACGGGCTGCGCGCCTTCCGGCCCGACGCCCACCGCATCGCCCTCGTGGAGACCGTCGACGAGGTCGCCTACGTGGACGACTCCAAAGCCACCAACACGCACGCCGCCGAGGCCTCGCTGGCCGCCTACGAGTCCATCGTGTGGATCGCCGGCGGCCTCGCCAAGGGCGCCACGTTCGACGAGTTGGTCATCAGGTCCGCCCCGCGGCTGCGCGGCGCGGTGCTGATGGGCGCCGACCGCGCGCTGATCCGCGAAGCGCTCGCGCGACACGCCCCTGAGGTCCCGGTCACCGACCTGGAACGGACCGACACTGGGGCGATGGCCGCGGCGGTGGAGGCGGCGAGGGAGCTCTCCCGGCCCGGTGACACGGTTCTGCTGGCACCGGCCTGCGCCTCCATGGACATGTTCACCAACTACGGCAAGCGTGGCGAGGCATTCGCCGAGGCCGTGCGGGCCCTGGTACCCGAGAGCGCGGGGCACGACAAGTAGCCGGGCGTCCCCGCTCCCCAAGTCGTAGACCCCCGGCGCTGTACCACTGGAGGGGACGCATGACGGCAGACCGTTCCGCCGCCCGCGGCGTGGAACGCCGTTCCCGCGAAGGGGCGGCCCGCGTGCTGCCCGCCAAGCGCGTCGCTGCGGGCCCCGCCAGGCCCGCCGTACCCGCCCCGGCACGCAAGGAGGCCAGGACCCGGCGGTCCGGCCCCCTGGGGGGCGCACGCAGGCTCCACGACCGCCTCCAGGCGGCCTGGGACCGGCCGCTCACCGCGTATTACCTGATCCTCGGCGGAAGCCTGCTCATCACCGTTCTCGGGCTGGTGATGGTCTACTCCGCGTCGATGATCCAGGCGCTGCGCTACGGCTACCCGTCCACGTACTACTTCCGCAAGCAGTTGCTGGCCGCCGCCATCGGCACCGTGCTGCTGATCTCCGCCGCGCGTATGCCCGTCAAGCTGCACCGCGCGCTGGCGTATCCGCTGCTGCTCGGCGCCGTTTTCCTGATGTGCCTGGTCCAGGTGCCGGGAATAGGGGAAACGGTCCACGGCAATACCAACTGGATCTCTCTCGGCGGGCCTTTCCAGCTGCAGCCCAGCGAATTCGGCAAGCTCGCACTCGTCCTGTGGGGCGCCGACCTGCTGGCCCGCAAGAGCGACAAGAACCTGCTGATCCAGTGGAAGCACCTGCTGGTGCCCCTGGTGCCCGTGACATTCATGGTGCTCGGCCTGATCATGCTCGGCGGCGACATGGGCACCACGGTCATCCTCACCGCGATTCTCTTCGGCCTGCTCTGGCTGGCCGGCGCCCCCACCCGGTTGTTCGTGGGAGTACTTTCCGGCGCCGCCTTCCTCGCGTTCCTGGCCATCAAGACCAGCCCCAACCGGATGTCACGGCTCGGCTGCATCGCCGCCAGCGATCCGGGCACCAACGACCAGTGCTGGCAGGCCGTGCACGGGATCTACGCCCTCGCATCCGGTGGCTGGTTCGGTTCCGGACTGGGCGCGAGTATGGAAAAATGGGGCGAACTGCCCGAGCCGCACACCGACTTCATCTTCGCCGTCACCGGGGAGGAACTGGGTCTCGCGGGGACGCTGTCGGTTCTCGCCCTCTTCGCGGCCCTAGGCTATGCGGGTATCCGCGTGGCCGGTCGTACGGAGGACCCCTTCGTCAGGTTCGCAGCGGGTGGCGTGACAACCTGGATCACGGCTCAGGCCGTGATCAACATTGGTGCGGTGCTCGGCCTGCTGCCGATCGCCGGAGTCCCGCTTCCGCTGTTCTCCTACGGAGGTTCGGCCCTCCTGCCGACGATGTTCGCGATCGGGTTGCTCATCTCCTTCGCTAGGAGTGAGCCCGGGGCGCGAGCGGCACTGGCCGTGCGCGGACCCGGGGTGATGTCACGGACGATGAGACGGTTCGTCAAAGGACGGCCGTCCGGGAAGCGGTGAATTTCGGTGCATGTCGTACTCGCCGGTGGGGGGACCGCCGGCCACATCGAGCCTGCGCTCGCGCTCGCCGATGCCCTGCGCAGGCAGGACCCGACCGTAGGAATCACAGCGCTCGGCACGGAGAAGGGCCTGGAGACCAGGCTCGTCCCGGAGCGCGGTTATGAACTGGCGCTGATCCCGGCCGTTCCGCTGCCACGCCGCCCCACGCCCGAACTGATCACCGTCCCCGGACGGCTGCGCGGCACCATCAAGGCCGCGGAGCAGATCCTGGAACGCACCAAGGCCGATGTGGTCGTCGGGTTCGGCGGCTACGTCGCGCTGCCCGGCTATCTCGCCGCCAAGCGGCTCGGTGTGCCGATCGTCGTCCACGAGGCCAACGCCCGCCCGGGCCTCGCCAACAAGATCGGCTCGCGCTACGCCCACGGCGTCGCCGTCAGCAGCCCGGACAGCAAGCTGCGCAACGCCCGTTACATCGGCATCCCGCTGCGCCGGACGATCGCCACCCTCGACCGGGCCGCCGTGCGCGCCGAGGCACGGGCCTATTTCGGACTCGACCAGAACCTGCCGACGCTGCTGGTCTCCGGCGGCTCCCAGGGCGCCCGCCGGCTGAACGAGGTGATCGCCACGGTCGCCCCGCGACTGCAGCAGTCCGGCGTCCAGATCCTGCACGCGGTCGGTCCGAAGAACGAACTCCCGGTCCCCGACAACATGCCCGGAATGCCGCCCTACCGCCCGGTTCCGTACATCGACCGGATGGATCTCGCCTACGCGGCCGCCGACATGATGCTCTGCCGGGCCGGCGCGATGACCGTCGCCGAGCTGTCCGCGGTCGGCCTGCCGGCCGCCTACGTCCCGCTGCCGATCGGCAACGGCGAACAGCGCCTCAACGCCCAGCCGCTGGTCAAGGCGGGCGGCGGGCTGCTGGTGGACGACGCCGAGGTGACCCCGGACTGGGTCGTCGGCAACGTCCTCCCGGTGCTGACCGATCCGCACCGGTTGTACGAGATGTCCCGGCACGCCGCCGAGTTCGGCCGCCCCGACGCCGACGACCTGCTGGTCGGCATGGTGTACGAGGCGATCGCCGCCCGCCGGGCAGGATAGGAGCCCCCCGGCGGGCTTGGACAGCAAGCCCGCCCAGGGGCGGCCCCCGGTCACGTTCCGGGGGCGGCCAGGGCGCAGGAAGGGGCGAATGCATGGCCGGACCGACCACCGCGGAACGCGGCGGGAAGGCGGAGCCGACCGCCCCCCCGCGTCGCACGCCCGCCCGCCGCAAGCGCGCGCGCCGCGCCGTGCTGATCCTGCTCGTCCTCGTCACCGTGCTGGCCGCCGCCGGGACATGGCTGGTCTACGGCTCGTCCTGGCTGCGGGCGCAGCACGTCACGGTCAGCGGCACCAAGGTGCTCACCGCCGACGAGGTGCGCGCCGCCGCGGCCGTACCGCTCGGGGGACCGCTCGCCTCGGTCGACACCGGCGCCGTCGAACACCGGCTGCTCGCCGCCCTGCCGCGGATCGCCGAGGTGACCGTCGAACGGGACTGGCCGCACGGCATCGGCCTGAAAGTGACCGAGAGAACGCCGTCCGCGGTACTCAAGAGCGGCGAAAAGTTCATCGAAGTGGACGCGGAAGGCGTACGTTTCGCCACCGTCGTCACCGCGCCGGCCGGTGCGCCCCTCGTGGAATTGACTCCGGATCAGTCTCCGAGCCTTCTCCACTTCGGAACAAAGAGCCTGCTGCGGGCGGCCGTCGAAGTCTCCGCGAGTCTCCCCGATTCCGTCCGCAAGGATGCCCGTGTCATCAGGATGCGGTCCTATGACAGCGTCACCGTCGAACTCTCCGGCGGCCGGACGGTGGTGTGGGGGAGCTCCGAAGAGGGTGAGCAGAAGGCGTCGGTGCTGATCGCTCTGATGAAGGCGGCGAAAAACGCGAACAGATTCGATGTAAGTGCTCCCAGCGCCCCTGCGGCATCGGGAAGTTGACGCCGAGTATCCCGGTTCGCCCCCTGGTTCGCCCGACCGGGCCGTGATCACATAGGGTCAAAAGAAAAACGGGAGGTTCGGCGTGTTCGTTGAACGCACACCGCTTGTCGACTTAGTGTCCTGTCCCAAGGAACGCATGGGACAGGCATACTGGTAACCCTAAACCTCAGCGTTAGGGTTCGGGGCAGCACCGGCGAACGTACCGACCGTCCCACAGGCATACGTAACTCGAGGCGAGAGGCCTTCGACGTGGCAGCACCGCAGAACTACCTCGCAGTCATCAAGGTCGTCGGAATCGGCGGCGGTGGCGTCAATGCCATCAACCGGATGATCGAGGTCGGTCTCAAGGGCGTCGAGTTCATCGCGATCAACACCGATGCGCAGGCCCTCCTGATGAGCGACGCCGACGTCAAGCTCGACGTCGGCCGCGAACTCACCCGCGGCCTCGGCGCCGGCGCGAACCCCGATGTCGGCCGCAAGGCCGCCGAGGACCACCGCGAAGAGATCGAAGAAGTGCTCAAGGGCGCAGACATGGTCTTCGTCACCGCGGGCGAGGGCGGCGGCACCGGTACCGGCGGCGCACCCGTGGTCGCGCATATCGCCCGCTCGCTGGGCGCCCTGACGATCGGTGTGGTCACCCGGCCCTTCACCTTCGAGGGACGTCGCCGCGCCAACCAGGCCGAGGACGGCATCGCCGGTCTCCGCGAAAATGTCGACACTCTCATCGTGATCCCGAACGACCGGCTGCTGTCCATCTCGGACCGCCAGGTCAGCGTGCTCGACGCGTTCCGGTCCGCGGACCAGGTGCTGCTGTCCGGCGTGCAGGGGATCACCGATCTCATCACCACCCCGGGTCTGATCAACCTGGACTTCGCCGATGTGAAGTCCGTGATGTCCGAAGCAGGTTCCGCCCTGATGGGCATCGGTTCGGCCCGTGGCGACGACCGCGCGGTAGCGGCCGCGGAGATGGCCATCTCCTCGCCGCTGCTCGAAGCGTCCATCGACGGCGCCCGCGGCGTGCTGCTCTCCATCTCCGGCGGCTCCGACCTCGGCCTGTTCGAGATCAACGAGTCCGCCCAGCTGGTGAGCGAGGCCGCGCACCCCGAGGCCAACATCATCTTCGGTGCGGTCATCGATGACGCGCTCGGCGACGAGGTCCGGGTCACCGTGATCGCGGCCGGCTTCGACGGCGGCCAGCCGCCGCCCAAGGGCAACCGCGACAAGGTGCTCGGCGCGTACAGCGGTCGCGAGGAGACTCCCGCCACCGGACCTGCCCGGGTCGGCAGCCAGGCCGAGGCCCCGCGCCCGACCTCCTACAGCGGTCTCGGCAGTGTGCCGGTCCGTGCCGAGGAGCCGGAGCCGGTCGCTGAGGTCCCGCCGTCCCCGGTCACCCCGCCGCACGTGCCGCCGGCCCGTCCGTACCAGGACTCCGCGGCCGAGGAGCTGGACGTACCCGATTTCCTGAAGTGAGCTTCCCTCAGTTCCCTGGGTGATGTGACCTTCTTGTCCCCTTGTTCGTGAAGTGGCCGGGTTCGGCCCCTCGGTGAACGGCGCGCATTTCGTCCCTCTTTACGGAGGGGCGCGATGAGCGCCGTTCGCTGTGTATCCGCCCAACTCGCCCGATTCGAGACGGCTATGGGTGAGATATCCCATGTTCGTATCATCGGATCGACTGAAGGAACGTGAGCGAGGCAGTGACGGATCGCAAGGCCCAACTGGCCGCGAATCTGGCCCGGGTCGAGGAGCGCATCACCGCCGCGTGCGACGCGGCGGGCCGCGACCGCAAGGACGTGACGCTGGTGGTGGTCACCAAGACCTACCCCGCGAGCGATGTGCGTTTTCTCTCGGAACTCGGTGTTCAGCAGGTCGCGGAGAACCGCGACCAGGACGCCGCCCCGAAGGCTGCCGCGTGTGCGGATCTGCCGCTGACCTGGCATTTCGTGGGTCAGTTGCAGACCAATAAAGTCCGTTCCGTGGTCGGTTACGCCGATGTCGTGCACTCCGTCGACCGGCTCCGGCTGGTCGGCGCGCTGTCCACCGCGGCGGTCGCCCGCGGCCGCGAGGTGGGCTGTCTGGTCCAGGTCGCCCTTGACACCGAGTCAGGAACCCAGGGCAGCAGGGGCGGAGTCGCGCCCGACGTCGTCGGCGGCCTCGCCGACGCGATCGCCGCGGCGCCGGGCCTCCGGCTCGACGGGCTGATGACGGTCGCTCCGCTCGACGGCCCGTACCGGGGCCAACCCCGCGCCGCCTTCGATCGGCTGGCGGAAATCTCATCCGGCCTGCGCGCGGCCCATCCGGCTGCCACCATGGTCTCGGCAGGGATGAGCGCCGACCTGGAGCAGGCGGTGGCGGCGGGAGCGACACATGTACGCGTCGGTACTGCGGTACTCGGAGTCCGTCCCGGGCTCCGGTAACGTCACCAAACAAGTCGGACCACAGCAATAAATATGGTCTTTCCCCGCTGAGAGGACGCAGAGCATGGCCGGCGCGATGCGCAAGATGGCGGTCTACCTCGGCCTCGTGGAGGACGACGGGTACGACGGCCCGGGATTCGATCCCGACGACGAGTTCGAACCCGAGCCGGAGCCTGAGCGCAACCACAGGCCACGCAGCCAGCACAATCAGCACAATGAGCTCGCCCAGCACCAGCCACAACGGGACGAACCGGCACGACTCGTCCATGCGCCGGCGCCCCGCGAACCGCGGATCGCCCCAGTGGCGTCCATCACACCCGAACGTCACAGCATGGAGAAGAACGCACCGGTGATCATGCCCAAGGTCGTGTCCGAGCGTGAGCCCTACCGGATCACCACACTTCACCCCCGCACGTACAACGAAGCCCGTACCATCGGGGAACACTTCCGCGAGGGCACACCGGTGATCATGAATCTGACGGAGATGGACGACACGGACGCAAAGCGTCTTGTCGACTTCGCCGCCGGCCTGGTCTTCGGCCTGCACGGCAGCATCGAGCGGGTGACGCAGAAGGTGTTCCTGCTGTCGCCTGCTAACGTCGATGTCACGGCGGAGGACAAGGCCCGCATCGCCGAGGGCGGGTTCTTCAACCAGAGCTGAGCACCACACACCGAGGAAATCCGGCCACCAGGCCGAAGGCGAGCAGGGGAGAGGGACGCGCGATGAGCTACGCACTACAGGTGCTCTACATCGTGCTGATGTGCTTCCTGATCGTGCTGATCTTCCGGTTGGTGATGGATTACGTCTTCCAGTTCGCGCGCTCGTGGCAACCTGGGAAGCCGATGGTGGTGGTCCTTGAGGCCACCTACACTGTCACCGATCCGCCACTCAAGCTTCTGCGGCGGTTCATTCCGCCGCTGCGTCTCGGGGGCGTGGCGCTCGACCTGTCCTTCTTCGTATTGATGATCATCGTGCTCATCCTGCTCCGCGTTGTCGGGAGTCTGTGATGAACGATGCGGACTCCCGATATGTCGACGATCACGTTGAGGTGAAGAGATGCCGCTGACCCCCGAGGACGTGCGGAACAAGCAGTTCACGACCGTCCGCCTCCGAGAAGGTTATGACGAGGACGAGGTCGACGCCTTCCTCGATGAGGTCGAGGGAGAGCTGACCAGGCTCCTACGAGAAAACGAGGACCTGCGGGCCAAACTGGCCGCGGCCACCCGAGCCGCCGCCCAGAACCAGCAGCAGGGCATGCGCAAGCCGGAGTCTCAGGACCGTCCGGTCCCCGCGGCCATATCCGGACCGCAGCCCGTGCCGCCGCAGCAGATGGGTCCGCCCCAGCAGATGGGGCAGCCCCAGCAGCAGTCCGGCGCACTGCAGCTGCCTGCCGGGCCGAGCGCCCAGCAGCACGGTCCCGGTCCGATGGGCCAGGGCCCCATGGGTCAGGGTCCGATGGGCCAGAACCAAATGGGTCAGGGTCCGATGGGCCAGAACTCCATGGGCCAGCAGCACCCGATGCAGCAGCAGCACCCCATGCAGCAGCAGCATCCGATGCAGCAGCAGGGCCACCCCATGCAGCAGCAGTCGCCCGGCGGCGACAGCGCGGCGCGGGTTCTTTCGCTGGCGCAGCAGACCGCCGACCAGGCGATCGCGGAGGCCCGTTCCGAGGCCAACAAGATCGTCGGCGAGGCACGCAGCCGCGCCGAGGGCCTGGAGCGGGACGCCCGTGCCAAGGCTGACGCCCTGGAGCGGGACGCGCAGGAGAAGCACCGCGTAGCGATGGGCTCGCTGGAGTCCGCCCGCGCCACGCTGGAGCGCAAGGTCGAAGACCTGCGCGGCTTCGAGCGTGAGTACCGGACCCGTCTGAAGTCCTACCTGGAGAGCCAGCTGCGCCAGCTGGAGACCCAGGCGGACGACTCGCTGGCTCCGCCGCGTGCCCCGGCCGCCGCGTCGCTGCCCGCTCCGTCCTCCATGGGCGGCGGGACGATGGGCGGTGGCATGGCTCCGGCCGGTGCCGGTGCGATGGGTCACAACACCGGCCAGAACCCGTCGTACGGGAACCAGGGCATGGGCCACAGCGGCCCGAACCCGACGTACGGCGGCCAGCAGCAGATGTCTCCGGCCATGACGCAGCCGATGGCTCCGGTGCGGCCGCAGAGCCCGCAGCCGCTGCAGCAGGCGCCTACGCCGATGCGTGGCTTCCTGATCGACGAGGACGACAACTAGTCGCCTGCCGCTCGGCGCGTCAGCGCCTGCGGCGGGCATCGGGCCGGGCCCCTGGGGATTTCTCCCTTGGGGCCCGGCCCGTTTTCGTCGTCCGGTGCGTCGGTGGCTGCGGGGCCGGGCCCTCCGGCGTGGGGGTCCGAAATCGACTAGTGAGGGCCTGGCGGCCCACAAGTAGCTCGGCAGCATTTCGGACCCTCCACGCCTGCGGTCCCGGCCCCTCGCGTTCGAGCCCGGATATGGCGGAGGCCGCCGTCCCACTTGGTGTGGTGGGCGGCGGCCTCCGTGGTTTCTACTGCTTGCGCAGGTGGAAGGTCAGGCCCAGCTGGTCGTCCGTGAAGGGCTGGCCGTAGGTCCGGTCCGGGTCGCCGGGGGCGAAGTCCGTGGCCAGGACCTCGTCCGCGATCAGGGTGGCGTGTTCGGTCAGGGCGGTGGTCAGGTCGTTGTCGGCGGAGTGCCAGCGGACGGCGATGCGGTCCGCCACGTCCAGGCCCGAGTTCTTGCGGGCCTCCTGGATCAGCCGGATCGCGTCGCGGGCCAGGCCCGCCAGGCGGAGTTCCGGGGTGATCTCCAGGTCCAGGGCGACGGTGGCGCCGGAGTCGGACGCCACCGACCAGCCCTCGCGCGGGGTCTCGGTGATGATCACTTCGTCCGGGGAGAGCGGGATCTGCTCGCCGTTGAACTCGACGGTGGCGGTGCCGTCGCGCAGCGCTGCGGAGAGCGCTGCCGCGTCGGCGGCCGCGACGGCCTTCGCGACGTCCTGGACGCCCTTGCCGAAGCGCTTGCCGAGCGCCCGGAAGTTCGCCTTGGCCGTCGTGTCGACCAGGGATCCGCCGACCTCCGAGAGCGAGGCGAGGGAGAGCACGTTGAGTTCCTCGGTGATCTGCGTGTGCAGGGCCGGGTCGAGGGAGTCGAAGCCGGCGACGGCCACCAGGGCGCGGGAGAGCGGCTGGCGGGTCTTGACGCCCGACTCCGCGCGGGTCGCGCGGCCCAGCTCCACCAGCCGGCGGACGAGCAGCATCTGCTCGGAGAGGGTCGGGTTGATCGCGGACTCGTCGGCGACCGGCCACGAGGTGAGGTGGACGGAGTCCGGGGCGTCCGGGGTGACCGGGACGACGAGGTCCTGCCAGACCCGCTCGGTGATGAACGGCGTGAGCGGGGCCATCAGGCGGGTGACCGTCTCGACCACGTCGTGCAGGGTGCGCAGCGCGGCGGCGTCGCCCTGCCAGAAGCGGCGGCGCGAGCGGCGGACGTACCAGTTGGACAGGTCGTCGACGAAGGAGGAGAGCAGCTTGCCCGCGCGCTGGGTGTCGTACGACTCCAGGGATTCGGTGACGTCACGTGTGAGAGCGTGCAGCTCGCCGAGCAGCCAGCGGTCCAGCAGCGGGCGGTCGGCCGGGGCCGGGTCGCTCGCGCTGGGGGTCCAGCCGGCGGTACGGGCGTACAGGGCCTGGAAGGCGACGGTGTTCCAGTAGGTGAGGAGGGTCTTGCGGACCACTTCCTGGATCGTGCCGTGGCCGACCCGGCGGGCGGACCAGGGCGAGCCGCCGGCCGCCATGAACCAGCGGACGGCGTCGGCGCCGTGCTGGTCCATGAGCGCGATGGGCTCCAGGGTGTTGCCCAGGTGCTTGGACATCTTGCGGCCGTCCTCGGCGAGGATGTGGCCCAGGCAGACCACGTTCTCGTAGGCGGACCGGTCGAAGACCAGGGTGCCGACGGCCATCAGCGTGTAGAACCAGCCGCGGGTCTGGTCGATCGCCTCGGAGATGAACTGCGCCGGGTAGCTCTTCTCGAAGATCTCCTTGTTGCGGTGCGGGTAGCCCCACTGCGCGAACGGCATCGATCCCGAGTCGTACCAGGCGTCGATGACCTCGGGGACGCGGACCGATTCCAGCGAGCAGCCTTCGGAGGTGCAGGGGAACGTGATCTCGTCGATGTACGGGCGGTGCGGGTCCAGACCGCTCTGGTCGGTGCCCGTGAGGGTGGAGAGGTCCGAGAGGCTGCCGACGCACGTGAGGTGGTTCTCCTCGCAGCGCCAGATCGGGAGCGGGGTGCCCCAGTAGCGGTTGCGCGAGAGGGCCCAGTCGACGTTGTTGTTCAGCCAGTCGCCGAAGCGGCCCTGCTTGACCGAGTCCGGGTACCAGTTGGTCTTCTCGTTCTCGCGCAGCATCGCGTCCTTGACGGCGGTGGTGCGGATGTACCAGGACGGCTGCGCGTAGTAGAGCAGCGCGGTGTGGCAGCGCCAGCAGTGCGGGTAGCTGTGCTCGTACGGGACGTGACGGAAGAGGCGGCCGGTGCGCTGGAGCTCCGCGACCAGTTTTTCGTCCGCCTTCTTGAAGAACTCGCCGCCGACGAGCGGGACCTCCGGCTCGAAGGTGCCGTCGGGGCGGACCGGGTTCACCACGGGGAGGCCGTAGGCGCGGCAGACCTTGAGGTCGTCCTCGCCGAAGGCGGGGGACTGGTGGACCAGACCGGTGCCGTCCTCGGTGGTGACGTACTCGGCGTTGACGATGTAGTGCGCGTCCGGGATCTCGACGAAGTCGAAGGGCCGCTCGTACGTCCAGCGCTCCATCTCGGCGCCGGTGAAGCTGACGCCGGTGGCGGTCCAGCCCTCGCCGAGGGCCTTCTCCAGCAGCGGTTCGGCGACGACCAGCTTCTCGTCGCCGTCGGTCGCCACCACGTAGGTGACCGTGGGGTGGGTCGCGACGGCCGTGTTGGAGACCAGGGTCCAGGGGGTGGTCGTCCAGACCAGGAGGGCGGCCTCGCCCGCGAGGGGGCCCGAGGTGAGCGGGAAGCGGACGAAGACGGAGGGGTCGACGATCGTCTCGTAGCCCTGCGCCAGTTCGTGGTCGGACAGGCCCGTCTGGTCCTTCGGGCACCAGGGGGCGACGCGGTAGTCCTGGACCAGCAGGCCCTTGTCGAAGATCTGCTGCAGCGACCACCACACGGACTCCACGTACTCCGGGTCCATGGTGCGGTAGGCGTCCTCCAGGTCGACCCAGTAGCCCATGCGGTTCGTCAGCTCGGTGAAGGCGTCGGTGTGGCGGGTCACCGACTCACGGCACTTCGCGTTGAACTCGGCGATGCCGTAGTCCTCGATGTCCTGCTTGCTGGTGAAGCCGAGTTCCTTCTCGACGGCCAGCTCGACGGGCAGGCCGTGGCAGTCCCAGCCGGCCTTGCGGGTCACATGGTGGCCCCGCATGGTCTTGAAGCGGGGGAAGACGTCCTTGAAGACGCGGGCCTCGATGTGGTGCGCGCCCGGCATGCCGTTGGCGGTCGGCGGGCCCTCGTAGAACACCCACTCGGGCAGCCCCTCGGACTGGTCGAGGGAGCGGGCGAAGATCTTGTTCTCGCTCCAGAAGCCGAGCACCTCGTGCTCGAGAGCGGGCAGGTCGACCTGGGCGGGTACCTGGCGGTACTGCGGCGTCATCGGTGGTGCCTCCGGCGGACTGTCACGTGTTTCCGTGTTCCGACGAAGGGACGAGAGCCTGGGCTCCCGCGGTACCACCCTTCTTGGCCCGGGAGGCGGCGCCCCCTGGACCCCCTTGATTGGGGCCGCGATGCCGGTTCTACTCGCCCTGCGGCTTTCCTCCGGCGGCTCCGGGGTGATCTTCGCGTCGCGCACACCCCCGGGCTTCCACCGTCCCCGGGTCGCTCTTGGCTGCGTGCGGCGCTACTCGTCCCTTTCCACGCCTTTCGCTGCGGCCAGTGTACGGGGCCGGGGCCGCCGTGTCGGCCCGGTTCCGCGGGTCGGCGGGCCGGGTCCCGCTGACCCGAATGGCCGGATGAAGACAACCGAAGTCCGGCCGTCCGGCGTCACTACCGGTGAATACCGGAATACCTGGTGGAACACCTGGGCACACAGGATGCAGACCTGTCGGCCCACCGGGCGCGACGGGGGGATCAAGCGGCGTGCCCCGTTGCCGCGGGTCCGGAGCCGTTTTACCGTTCCGGCACGATTCGCGAGCAAGATCACAAAATGTGAAGGGGTCGCGGCCATGGTCGTGAAGAAGACCGCCGCCAAGAAGACGACACCGGCGAAGAAGGCGGCCACCGCCGCCAAGAAGGCCGTGAAAAAGGTCGTGGCGAAGAAGACCGCGGCAGCGAAGAAGACGGGAGCCAAAAAGGTGGTTGCGAAGAAGACGGTGGCCGGTACGGTCACGTCCGCGGTTCCCGCCTCCCGGGCGGCCGGGGAGCCCGGCGTGCTCCCGGTACGGCCGGGGGAGGACCGCTGGTCCGCCTCCGAGGTCCTGGAGGCCCGTGCCGAGCTGCTCGCGGAGGCCGAGCGGCTGCGGGCCGAGATCGCGTCCTCGGAGGCGTCGGTGGCGGGGCTGCTGCGCGATTCCGGGGGCGGCGCGGGTGACGACGACGCCGACACCGGCACCAAGAACATCACCAGGGAGCACGAGATGTCGCTGGCGGCGACCGCCCGCGAGATGCTCGCCCAGTCCGAGCACGCCCTGGAGCGGCTCGACGAGGGCACCTACGGCCGCTGCGAGTCCTGCGGCAACCCGATCGGCAAGGCGCGGATGCAGGCGTTCCCGCGGGCCACCCTGTGCATCGACTGCAAGCAGAAGCAGGAGCGTCGCTGAACCCCCTGCCCTCGGCCGGGGGGACCCCCGCGCACGGGTGTGACGTACCCTCGTCAACAGCCAGGATCCGGCCTGGCCGGCACAAGCTGCACAAGGGCTGAGGGACGCACGTGACGGAAGCGGAGCACGGCATCGAGGAACGGGACGAAGAGGCCACGGCAGCGGCCGGGGCCCCTGAGGAGGCGCCGCCCACCGCACCCAGGGGCAAGCGGCGCATCGCCCTCCTGCTCGCGGTGGCGGCGCTGGCGTACGCCCTGGACCTGCTGTCCAAGCTCTGGGTGGTGACCAGCCTCGAACACCGGGACACCCCGATCGACGTGCTCGGCAGCTGGCTGCGGCTCGAGGCGATCCGCAACGGGGGAGCGGCCTTCGGCTTCGGCCAGGGCATGACGATCGTCTTCACGATCATCGCGGCCGGGGTGATCGTGGTGATCGCCCGGCTGGCCCGCAAGCTCTACAGCCTGCCCTGGGCGATCGCGCTCGGGCTGCTGCTCGGCGGGGCCTTCGGCAACCTCACCGACCGGGTCTTCCGGTCGCCGGGGTTCCTGGAGGGGCATGTGGTGGACTTCATCGCGCCCGCCCACTTCGCGGTCTTCAACCTCGCCGACTCCGCGATCGTCTGCGGCGGCATCCTGATCGTGCTGCTGTCCTTCCGCGGACTCGACCCGGACGGCACCCTGCACCGCGACTGAGCCACGGCTGAGCCGAGGCCGGGCCGCCGGTCGGCCACCGGGTCCGGGCCGCCGGGACGGAGCTGCCACCGCCGTCCGTCATACTCGACCAGGTGAGTACCCTTCCCGAGACCCGGACCCTGCCCGTACCCGACGGCCTAGAAGGCGAGCGCGTCGACGCCGCCATCGCGCGTATGTTCGGCTTTTCGCGCACCAAGGCGGCGGAGCTGGCTGCTTCCGGGAAGGTCTCCATCGACGGCAGCCCCGCGATGAAGTCCGACCGGGTGCACGGCGGAGCCTGGCTGGAGGTCGAGATGCCGGCGCCGCCGAAGCCCGTGCAGATCGTGGCCGAGGCCGTCGAGGGCATGGTGATCGTCCATGACGACGACGATCTCGTGGTGATCTCCAAGCCGGTCGGCGTGGCCGCGCACCCCAGCCCCGGCTGGACCGGCACGACCGTCATCGGCGGCCTCGCCGCCGCCGGCTACCGCATCTCCACCTCCGGTGCCGCCGAGCGCCAGGGCATCGTGCACCGTCTCGACGTGGGCACCTCGGGGCTGATGGTGGTCGCCAAGTCGGAGCGCGCGTACACGCTGCTCAAGCAGCAGTTCCGCGAGCGCGTCGTCGACAAGCGCTACCACGCGCTGGTGCAGGGCCACCCGGACCCGATGAGCGGCACCATCGACGCCCCGATCGGCCGGCACCCGAACCACGACTACAAGTGGGCCGTGATCGCCGAGGGCAAGCCCAGCGTCACGCACTACGACCTCATCGAGGCGTTCCGGCACGCCAGCCTGCTCGACATCAAGCTGGAGACCGGCCGCACCCACCAGATCCGGGTGCACATGTCCGCCCACCGCCACCCCTGCGTCGGCGACCTCACGTACGGCGCCGACCCGACCCTCTCCAAGCGGCTCGGCCTGAGCCGCCAGTGGCTGCACGCGGTGAAGCTCGGCTTCGAGCACCCGTCGGACGGCCGCTGGGTGGAGTTCGAGAGCGCGTACGCCGACGATCTCCAGCACGCCCTGGACGTCGTCCGGGAGGACAGCGTCTGATGGACGTCCGGGTCGTCGCGGCGCAGGACGCCGAGGGCATGGCGGCCGTGCACGCCATCCGTCACGAGGTCTTCGTCGTCGAGCAGAACGTCCCGGCCGAGCTGGAGTGGGACGGCAAGGACGACCGTGCCGTGCACGTGCTGGCCCCGGACGCAGGCACCGGACGGCTGCTGCTGGGCGCCGACGCCGCCGCCAAGAACGGCGGCGACCCGGACACCGCGGTACTCGGCCGGCTCGCCGTGCTCAAGCCCGCGCGCGGCACCGGCGTCGGCGCCCGGCTGGTCGCCGCACTCGAGGACGAGGCCCGCAGGCTCGGACTCGCGGGTGTCCACCTGGAGTCCCAGGTGCACGCGATCGCCTTCTACGAGCGGCTGGGCTACACCCCGTTCGGGCCGGAATTCCCCGACGCGGGCATCGCGCACCGCGCCATGCGGCGCTCCCTGGGCTGACGCCCCACTGCCTGTGGCACCCTGAGGCGTCCCGTCCCAGGAGTCCCAGGAGTCCCAGGAGCCGCCCGCCGTGGACCAGCTCGTCCTGTTCTTCTCGCTCATGCTCGCGGCCATCGTCATGGTGCCGCTGGGCGACCGGATGGGGCTCCCGTCGCCGGTCCTGATGACCCTGTTCGGCATCGTGCTGGCCCTGGTGCCGCAGATCCCGAACGTGCAGATCGACCCCGATCTGATTCTGCCGATCGTCCTGCCGCCGCTCCTCTACGCGTCCGTGCAGCGCACCTCGTGGCGGCAGTTCGCGGCCAACAAGCGGGCGATCTTCCTGCTGGCGGTCGCCCTGGTCTTCGTCACGACGGCGGCCGTCGCGGTCGTCGCCAACGCGATCGTCCCCGGCGTGACGGTCGCCGCCGCGGTCGCGCTCGGCGCGCTGGTGGCGCCGCCCGACCCGGTGGCCGCGACGGCGGTGGCCGGGAGCCTGGGGCTGCCGCGGCGGATGGTCTCCATCCTGGAGGGCGAGGGGCTGTTCAACGACGTCACCGCGATCGTGCTCTACCACGTGGCGATCGCCGCGGCCGTGACCGGGAAGTTCTCCGCCGAGCACGCGGCCGGCGAGCTGGTGCTGTCCGCCGTGGTCGCGATCGCGATCGGCATGGCGCTCGGGTGGGCCGCCAACAAGCTTATGGGCATCGTCGGGGACCCGACCCTGCAGATCGGGCTGACGCTGCTGGTCCCGTTCGCCTCGTACGGCCTCGCCGAGGAGCTGGGCGGCTCCGGTGTCCTCGCGGTGCTCACCACCGCGCTCTTCCTGGCCGAGCACGCCGTCGGGGCGGACGAT
Source organism: Streptomyces sp. H39-C1 (assembly GCF_027158125.1). Lineage (NCBI taxonomy): Bacteria > Bacillati > Actinomycetota > Actinomycetes > Kitasatosporales > Streptomycetaceae > Streptomyces > Streptomyces sp. H39-C1. The sequence goes on along the minus strand of NZ_JAPVLS010000032.1, from coordinate 26,103 downwards.
GTGACGGCCCGGCTGGCCGGCACCACCTTCTGGGAGATCGTCGACACCCTCGTCACCGGCGTCGCCTTCGGCCTCATCGGGCTGGAACTGCACAACGTGTTCGCCGTCGGCGCCGGCCGCTGGGGCTCGATGCTCTCGCACGCCGGACTGGTGATCGCCGTGGTCGTCGGCGTCCGGCTGGTGTGGCTGCTGCCGGCCGCCTGGCTGGCCCGCAGGTGGCGGGACAAGCGCCACGACGAGGACATCCCGATGACCTGGCGGGAGACCGTCGTCGTGTGGTGGGCGGGGATGCGCGGCGTGGCGTCCGTCGCCCTGGCCCTCGCCATTCCGCTGACCTCGGACGACGGCCCCTTCCCGGCCCGTGACGAGCTGCTGTTCATCGCCTTCGCGGTCGTCCTGGCCACCCTGGTCCTGCAGGGCCTGACGCTGCCCTGGCTGGTCAGGAGGCTCGGGGTGCGCGGCAACATCGACGCCGAGCACGATCTGGAGCGGAGGCTCGCGCTGCGCGCCACCAAGGCCGCCAAGCAGCGGCTGCGGGAGATCGAGCTGGTCGAGCCGCTGCAGGAGGAGGTGTCGGAGATGCTCCAGCGGCGGGCCTTCGACCTCGGCGCCCGGATCTCGCCCGACATCGTCGACGACGACCGCCGCGAGTCGCACGCCAAGCGCACCGAGCGGCTGCGGGTCATACAGCGGGTGCAGGCCGAGATGATGTCCGCCGCCCGGCACGAGGTGCTGGCCGCCCGCAGCGAGCCGGGCTCCGACCCGGAGATCGTGGACCGGGTGCTGCGCCTGCTGGACCTGCGTTCGGTGCGCTGAGCTCCGTGCTCCGCCGTTATCGTGCGCCCGGCCCGGGGCCGATGTCGTCGGAGGTGGGCGGGGCGGCCGGCGGGCGCGGCGGCTCCGCGTCCAGCCCCGGCGCGGGCGCGGTGTTCAGCCGCGGCAGCGCGTACGGGTGCTCGCGGCGCACCCACTCCAGCAACTGCTCGCGGACGACGCAGCGGACGGTGAAGATGTCGTCCGCGTCCTTGGCGGTGACCAGGGCCCGCACCAGGATCGTGGTCGGCGTGGTGTCGATGACGACCAGGCCCCAGGCCCGCCGGTCCCACTGCTCGCACTCCTTGAGCACCAGGTGCAGCTGCTCGCGCATCAGGTCGACGGGCGTCGAGTGATCCAGATGGAAGAAGACCGTTCCGGTCATCATCGGGTCGCCGCGCGACCAGTTCTCGAACGGTTTGCTGGTGAAATACGACACAGGCATCGTGATGCGGCGCTCGTCCCAGGTCCGCACCGTCAGATAGGTGAGGGTGATCTCCTCGACCGTGCCCCACTCCCCGTCGACCACCACGGTGTCGCCGATCCGCACCATGTCGCCGAAGGCGATCTGCAGCCCCGCGAAGATGTTGCCGAGCGTGGACTGGGCCGCGACACCGGCCACGATGCCGATGATCCCGGCCGAGGCGAGCATCGAGGCGCCGATGGTGCGCATCTCGGGGAACGTGAACAGCATCGCGGCGATCGCCACCACGATCACGACGGCGGTCACCACCCGCTGGATCAGCGTCACCTGGGTGCGGACCCGCCGGACCCTGGCCGTGTTGCGGGCCGTCGAGGCATACCGCTCGTAGGACGCGTCCACCACCGCCGACGCCACCCGTACCGTCAGCCAGGCGCACGCGCCGATCAGCACCAGGCTCAGGCACTGGCCGACCGCCGCCCGGTGGCCCTTGGCGAGATGCGCCGCCGGGTACGAGGCGCGCAGCAGCGCCGTGCACAGCACCAGCTGGAACGGGATCCGGCAGCGGCGCAGCAGGCCCCACAGCGGGGTCTCGGGGTGCCGGGCGTCGACCTTGACGAGCGTCTTGTCCACGACCCAGCCGACGACCAGGGTCACCACCACCGACGCCCCGATGACGATCACCGGCCGCAGCACGTTCTCCATGTCCACAGGCGCTCCCTCCGGTTGCTTTGTCCCCCGACGGTAACTGGCACCATGGACGCGTACCCGACAGCGAGTGAAGGCAGCCCCGTGAAAATCGTGATGTTCCACTCGGCCTATGGGCTCCGGCCCGCCGTACGAGCGGCCGCCGAGCGACTGCGTGCCGCCGGGCACGAGGTGTACGTCCCCGACCTCTACGACGGCCGGACGACCGACACCGTCGAGGAGGGCATGAAGATCAAGGACGCGATCGGCCGCGAGGAACTCCTCCAGCGGGCGGTCGCCGCCGCGGCTCCGCACTCCGACCAGGGGCTGGTCTACGCCGGCTTCTCGCTCGGCGGCTCCATCGCCCAGACCCTCGCGCTGGGCGACGAGAAGGCCCGCGGGCTGCTGCTCCTGCACGGCACGTCGGACATCGCGGACGACGCGGTGACGGATCAGCTGCCGGTGCAGCTGCATGTCGCGGAGCCGGATCCGTTCGAGTCGGAGGACTGGCTCAACGCGTGGTACCTGCGGATGGGCAAGGCGGGCGCGGATGTTGAGGTGCACCGGTACCGGGGTGCGGGCCATCTCTACACGGACCCGGAGCTGCACGACTACGACGCCGAGGCCGCGGAGCAGACATGGGCTGTCGCCCTGAGCTTCCTCGCGGACCTCGACGCCGAAGCCTGAGGCGTCAGCTGGCGCGGTAGGCCAGCCAGGAGTCCTTCATGCGCTGTACCTGACCCGGCGTGAACTGGGTCATGCAGGAGTCGTAGGTGTAGTCCATGAAGTTCTTGATCGGGTCCAGGCCCTCGGCGGTGCAGGTGTCGCTGCCGACCGGGCACTCGAAGGCCGGCTCGCCTTCCTGCGGGGTGTCGGCGACGTAGTCGCCCGGCTCCGTGCAGCCGTCCTGGAAGGTGTGGTAGAGGCCGAGCCAGTGGCCGACCTCGTGGGTGGCGGTGTCGCCCTCGTTGTAGTTGGTGACGGTGCCGCCGGGGATGGACTGGTCGAGGATGACGACGCCGTCACCCTTCGGGTCGCCCGGGTACCACTCGGGGAAGGTCGCCCAACCGAGCAGCCCGCCGCCGAGGTTGGCGCTGTAGAGGTTGAGGCTGCTCACCCCGCCCTTGCGGAGCTTGGACTTCATGGCCTTTTCCTCGGCCGTGTCGGGGGCGACATTGTACCAGGCCGCGTTGTCCGTGTAGTCGGTCTTGAGCAGCTTGAACGTGAACGGGGTGGTGGTGTTGCCGTCGCCCTGGCCGGCGTACGCCTTGTTCAGGACATCGATCTGCCCGGCTATCTGGCTTGCCGTGAGCTTGCCGGTGGCGCCGTCGTGGATGACGTGGAAGTAGACCGGGATCGAGATCGCCTTCGCCTTGACGGAGTTGACGCCGGACCGGCGCAGCGAGGCGGTGCGGTTCTTCAGGTCGCGGTCCATCGCCTTGGCCTGCGCCGGGGTGAGGGCGTTGGGCTCGTGGGCGGTCGCGCCGGGCATCTCGCGGGCTGCGGCGTTCCCAGCAGTGCCCTCCGCACACTGCTGGGCGGACGGCGTCCTCGCGGTGGCTTTGTGGGCGCTGACGGTACCCGCCGAGGCGGCCACCGGGGTGAACGCGAGGGCTCCCGCGATGGCTGCGGCGCCGATCAGGCGGCGTGGGACACGACCGGTGAGTCGGGCGGCGAGTCGGACGGAGGGGCGCATAGTTCTCCTCAACTTCACGACGGCTGGTGCGGCTGGTAACCGCTGCAGCGGAGGCTATAGAGGATCTCCATGTACGCATCAGGGCGGGAATCGGCCCGGGCGTCGAGCGGTTGGCCGAAAACCGTCACTGCTCAGCGGGCCGGGCTGTCCGCTCGCCGGACATGACAAGGGACCGGCCGCGTCCTGCCGGCCGGTCCCTGTGGGTGGGTCACTTCCCGCTGATCGCCTTTTCGATGGCGGCCATGACGGTGGCGGAGGGCTGCCCGATGACCTCGATGGCCTTGCCGTTGAGCTTGACCGTCGGGGTGCCGGTGACGTCCTTGGCCTTGTTGAACTTGTCGCTCATGGTGAGCGCCCACTTGTCGTAGGTGCCGTTCTTCACGGCGGTCTCGAAGGTCTTGTTGCCCTTGAGGGCGGGGACCTTCTGGGCCAGCTCGATCAGCTTGTCGTCGCTGCCGAACTCGTCCTTGGTCTCCTCGGGGTGGACATCCTTGGAGTACAGCAGCGTGTGGTACTGGGTGAACGCGTCGGTGGAGACGTTCAGCGCCGCGCCCAGCGCGCTGAGCGCGTTCTTGGAACCCGTGCCGCCGTTCCCGTCGAGGAAGGTGCCCATGGTGTACGTGATCTTGTACTTCTTGTCCGTGGCGCCCTTCAGGACGGCCGCGCCGGACTCCTGCTCGAAGGAGGCGCAGACCGGGCAGCGCATGTCCTCGTAGGCGTCCAGGTTGTACTTGCTGGCGGGGTCGCCGATGACGACCGTCGTGCCGTCGGTGCCCGAGGTGTTGGCGGGCTTGACCAGGGTCTTCTTCGCCGCGGCCTCCCACTCGCCGGGCTTGTTCATCTCGTTGACGGCCACGGCCACGCCGCCGGCTATCGCGATCGCCGCGATGACGGCGCCGCCGACCAGCAGCTGGCGCTTGAGCTTGGCCTTCTTCGCGTGCTTCTCGCGCTCGGCGCGCAGCCGCTCACGGGCTGCCTGCTTGTTGGCCTGGCTGTTTCTGCTGCTCATGGTGATGGGGTCTCCGTGTCCATCCGTGTGTGGTGGGCGAGCCGGTGGTCAGAGAGCGACCAGCGACGGCGGACCACGCCGTACGAGGGAGTGCAGCAGCGGCCGGAACCGCGAGGGGCCGGCCTGGCCGGACCGGGCGCGGGGCAGCCGCAGCCGGGCGGCCGGGGTGCGCAGCGCGGCGACCGCGGCGAGCAGCGGCCGGAACGCGGCGGCGGCCATCGCGCGCACGACGCGCTGCAGACCGGCCTCGCCGCGCCGCAGCCACCAGGAGGCGAGCAGGCCCACGGTGATGTGTGTCGCGAGCAGCAGCCACGGGCCGGTCGTCGGATCGGTGGCGGCGGGCGCCCCGGGGACGGCCGCCAGCGGGCTGCCGACCTGGCCGCCGTGACACAGCAGCGCCTCGTTCAGGGAGCGCCAGGAGCCGGTGACCGGTCCGCCGCCGGGGCCGTAGCAGGTGTGCTGACCTGCGGTGAACAGCGTGTCCACCGCCAGTTCCAGCGGCACCAGCAGCCCGGCGATGGGCCAGAAGCCGCGCTCCCGGCCGCCGAGCGCGTAGGCCAGCGCGAAGACGGCGCCGTAGGCCCCCGCCACCGTGACCAGCGGCAGGGGCGTGTGCGACATCAGTACGTGCGAGGTGGAGGAGAGAGTGACGCACAACGCCGCGAAGAGCGCGGCACGCAGCGCCCTCAGCGGTGGTCGTATGTCCTTCATGGCGGAGAGTGTGCCATGCCGATAAGTAGGTGGAACCTAAGGGACCCCAACCTGTGTGACTAAAGGCCCGGGATCCGGCCGTTGCGGAACAGGTCGACGAAGATCTGGTGGTCGGCGCGGGCCCGGGCGCCGTAGGAGTGGGCGAAGTCCACCAGCATCGCGGCGAAGCCCTCCTCGTCCCCTTCGATGGCCTCGTTGATGGCGTCCTCGGTGGAGAACGGCACCAGCGAGTGGCCGCTCTCGTCGTCCGCGGCGGCGTGCATCGCGGCCGTCGCCCGGCCGAGGTCGGCGACGACGGCCTCGATCTGCGCCGGGTCGTCGAGGTCCGACCAGTCGAGGTCCACCGCGTACGGGGAGACCTCGGCGACCAGCTGCCCGACGCCGTCCAGCTCGGTCCAGCCCAGCCACGGGTCGGCGTGCGCCTGCAGGGCGCGCTGGGAGATCACCGTGCGGTGGCCCTCGTGCCGGAAGTAGCCGCGCACCGCCGGATCGGTGATGTGCCGGGAGACCGCCGGGGTCTGCCCCTGCTTCATGTAGATCACGACGTCGTTCTCCAGCGCGTCGGTGGTGCCCTCCAGCAGCAGGTTGTACGAGGGCAGCCCGGCGCTTCCGATGCCGATGCCGCGGCGGCCGACGACGTCCTTGACGCGGTGGCTGTCCGGGCGGACCAGGCTGGCCTCGGGGAGGGTCTCCAGATACCCGCCGAAGGCGGCGAGCACCTTCTCGCGCGTCGCCTCGTCCAGCTCGATGGCGCCGCCGCCGGGCCGGAAGCGGCGGTCCCAGTCGCGGACCTCGGTCATGGAGTCGAGCAGTCCGAAGCGGGTCTGCGAGCGGGCGTGCCGCAGGGCGCCGAGCAGCGGGCCCTGCGCGCTGTCCAGGGTCAGCGGCGGCAGGCTCTCGTCCTTGGACAGCTCGCGGATGCGGGCGCGGTAGGCGGCGGCGTAGGTGCGCACCAGGGCGCTGATCGTGTCGTCGCCGAGCGCCTTGGTGTAGCCGATGAGGGCGACGGAGGCGGCGAAGCGCTTCAGGTCCCAGGTGAACGGGCCGACGTAGGCCTCGTCGAAGTCGTTGACGTTGAAGACCAGCCGGCCGTTGGCGTCCATGTAGGTGCCGAAGTTCTCGGCGTGCAGGTCGCCGTGGATCCACACCCGGCCGGTGCGCTGGTTCACATACGGCCCGCTGTCCTTGCCGTCCTCCAGATCGGAGTAGAACAGGCACGCCGTGCCCCGGTAGAACGCGAACGCGGACGCGGCCATCTTGCGGAACTTGACGCGGAACGCGGCCGGATCGGCGGCCAGCAGCTCGCCGAAAGCGGTGCCGAAGACGTCGAGGATCTTCGCACCGCGCTGCTCGTCGGTGGTGTGTGCGATGGGCATCGCTGCCGCCCCTCCAGGGCTCGTGCCGGAGATCTTTCAACGGGCGAGCCTACGCGGCGGGCCGACGGCCGGCGGGGGCGGGACGGCACACCGGGAGAGGCGGCGGTGGAGGGGAATTACCCGTCCGCAAATACCCGGGGCCGGATATCGCGATACGTGGCGCATACCGGCATCGAATATGCCGGGGACAGGGAATTCGATCGTGCGTTCCCTGAAGGGCGGGCCGCGGTGCCGATCGCGGAGCCGGCCGGAGAACCAGGAGGAGCGGTGGTACCCCAGGGCCCGGGGGTGCCACCGCTCCGGGCCGGTCGCGTGCGACCGGCCTGTGATCAGTTGTGACCGAACCTCTTCTGCTGGCGGCGGGAGACCTGCCCCGAGGTCGGAAGTACCTGCTCCTGGGCGGCGGTGCTCTTCGCCTGCTCCTGGGCCTCCGCAGCCTGGCTGCGTTCCTGCTCCTGGGCCTTGCGCTCGCGATTCTTGTTCTTACCCACGATCGTCCCTCCTATAGGGGATCTCGGACGTTGAACCGCTATCAGGCTTGCACGCGAGTACGAAGCGCGCATTTCGGGCAGGTGGTGGGGGAGGACCCCCCTTAATTTCGGAAACCGCCACGCCGATGATCGAGTTCCGGCTTATAACGTCCCGATATTGGGGCAGACTCGGGGAAAATCCGTGCCGGGGGACGACCGGAAGAGGTGCAACATGGACCGCTGCGTTGTCCTGGTGGACGCCGGATATCTCCTGGGCGCCGCGGCGAGCCTTCTGGCCGGTGAACCTTCCCGGTCGCGAATCACCGTCGACCACGCCGCCGTGGTCGCCGGCCTCCGCGAACGCGCGGAGCTGGAGACCGGGCAGCCGCTGCTGCGGATCTACTGGTTCGACGGTGCCCCCGACCGGGTCCCGCAGCCGGAGCACCGGCGGCTGCGCGTCATGCCGCGCGTCACCGTCCGGCTGGGCGCGCTGACCCGGACCGACGGCCGCTGGGCGCAGAAGGGCGTCGACGCCGCCATGCACGCGGAGCTCTCCGAGCTCGCCCGCAACCGGGCCTGCTCCGACGTGGTGCTGGTGACCGGTGACGGCGATCTGCTGCCCGGCATGATGTCCGCGAAGGAACACGGCGTCGCCGTCCACCTGTGGGCCGTGCAGGCCGCCGACGGGGACTACAACCAGTCCGAGGACCTGGTGGCCGAGGCCGACGAGCGCCGGGTGCTGGACCGCGAGTGGATCACCCGGGCGATCCGGGCCCGTGAGGTCGCCGGCGTCTGCGCCCCGCCCACCCCGCGCCCCGAGATCCAGGCGATCCTGTCCGCGCCGCTGCCCGAGCCCTCGGGCTCCGCGGGCGCCGGCACCGGACACCCGGACGCCCACCCCGAGGCCCGCCCCGGCTCCCACCCGGCGAAGAACGGCTCGGCCCCGGCACCCGCCGGCACCGAGCACCCCGACGCGGCCGCCGCCGCCGCTGCCGCCGCCAAGGGGGTGCCCACCCCCAAGGACCTCGCGGGGCTCGGCCGCGTCCAGCAGGCACCGGTCCCGCACCCCGTCCCCAACGCCACGCTCCGGTGGTCATCCGACAAGACCTGGTCGGAACGCGGCCCCGGCAACGGCCCTGACGTACCCGACACCAGCGGCCTGCCGACGCTCGCCCAGCTCACCAGCGCGGAACAGCGCTGGGCGGACCGCGAGGCCGACATCACCGCCGTCAGCGGCGACCCCTTCGAGGTCGGCCAGGTCTTCGCCCGCCGCTGGATCGCCCGCCTCACCGACGCCGCCCACCTGCAGGCCCTGTCCACGCACTACCCGCGGGTGCCGCACCGCATCGACGGCGAGCTGCTGCGCTACGCCGCGCGCTTCGGACTGCTCGCGCACAAGGACGACCAGATCGACGAGCACGACCGGTACGCCATCCGGGCGGGCTTCTGGCGCGAGGTCGACGCCCGCACGGTCGCCGAACACGCCCCCGCGGGTGATTAGGGCGTAAACACGGGGTCGGGACCGGTGCGTGCCGGTCCGGCATTTGAGGGCAGAACCGGACCCGAGGCGCGGACCGGGCGCCGCGACGCGTACTCTCGATCCTCGTGAGTACGGGCACGGAGCAGGCGGCGCCCAGCACAGCCGCCACCGCCCGCGATGCGGTGATCGCCGTACGCGGGCTGGTCAAGACCTACCCGGCCGGACGTGGCCGGCGAGGCGCCGCGACCCCTGCTGTCCGCGCGAGCGACGGCATCGACCTCGACATCCGGCGCGGCGAGATCTTCGGTCTGCTCGGACCCAACGGCGCCGGGAAGTCCACCCTCGTCCGCCAGCTCACCGGGCTGCTGCGGCCGGACTCCGGCGCCATCGGCATGCTCGGGCACGACCTCGTACGCCACCCGGAACGCGCCTCCCGGCTGATCGGCTACCTCGGGCAGGAATCCACCGCCCTGGACGAGCTGACCGTCTCACTGGCCGCCGAGACCACCGGCCGGCTGCGCGGCCTGGACGCGCGCACCGCGCGGGCCGAGCGCGACGCCGTGCTGGCGGAACTGGGCCTCACCGAGCTGGCGGGACGGGCCATCAAGCGGCTCTCCGGCGGCCAGCGGCGGCTGGCGTGCTTCGCCGCGACGCTGGTGGGGGAGCGGCAGGTGCTGGTCCTGGACGAGCCGACCACCGGCATGGACCCGGTCGCCCGGCGGGCGGTGTGGGCCGCGGTCGACCGCCGCCGCGCCGAGCACGGGGCCACGGTCGTGCTGGTCACCCACAACGTCATCGAGGCCGAGACCGTGCTCGACCGGGTCGCGGTGATGGACAACGGGCGGGTCATCGCGTGTGACACCCCGGCCGGGCTCAAGGTGCTCGTCGCGGACGAGGTCAGGCTCG
>NZ_JAPVLS010000032.1:0-16524 GCF_027158125.1 Streptomyces sp. H39-C1 | reverse complement strand
TGGGGCGCGACGAGCCGCCACTGCACCTGCCCGAGGTGGCCGCGCTGCGCCCCGCCGCCCAGATCTCCGGCCGCCGCTGGACGCTCCGGCTTCCGCAGGCGCGGGCCCGGGCCGTGATCGCCGAGATCACCGGCGGCCAGGCCTTCGCCGCACTCGACGACTTCACGCTCGCCACCCCGAGCCTCGAAGACGTGTACCTGGCCCTCGGCGGCCGTCAGAAGGGACTGGTCAAGGCATGACGTCTGCCTGCGACGGGCTTCCGCACCGCTGTACGCCCCGAGGCGCCCGGTGAGCGCGGCCGCGCCCGTGGTCCCGGGCACGACCGGCGCCACGCCCGGCACCGTCCCGGCCGTCCGCGCGGACCCGGCCGCCGCGCCGCTCGCGCCGCGCGCCCGGCTGCTGCCCGCGCTGGGCGCCGTGTACCGGGCGCAGCTGTCGCGCGCCCGGGTGGCGCGGATCCCGCTGCTGTTCGTGGCGACGTTCCAATCGGTCGGCATCATGGTGATGCTGCGCGGGGTCGTCGACGGCGGCGACGCCGAGGCGGCGCGCGCGGTGGTCGCCGGGTCCAGCGTGCTGGTGGTGGCCTTCGTCGCGCTCAACCTGCTCGCCCAGTACTTCGGCCAGCTGCGCGCCTCCGGCGGCCTCGACCACTACGCGACGCTGCCGGTGCCGCCCGCGGCGGTGGTGCTGGGCGCGGCGGGTGCGTACGCCTCGTTCACGGTGCCCGGCACGATCGCCACGGCGGTCACCGGGTGCGTGCTCTTCCAGCTGCCGCTGGTGAACCTGTGGGTGCTGGCGGCGGTCATCCCGCTCGCCGGGGCCGCGCTCGCCGGACTCGGCGCGGCGCTGGGGCTGCTGGCGCCCAAGCAGGAACTGGCCACGCTCTTCGGTCAGCTGGGCATGTCGGCGGCGCTGCTGCTGGGCGTGCTGCCGGCCGGGAACATGCCCGCGCCGATCGGTCTCGTCCGGGACCTGCTGCCGTCCACGTACGGCGTGGAGGCCTTCGCCCGGACCTTCGACCCGCATCCGGACTGGGTCATGGTGGGCGCGGATCTGTCGGTGTGCGCGGCCGTCGGCGTGGTGTCGCTGGCCGCCGCGACCTGGGCGTACCGCCGGGCCGCCTGCCGGTGAACCCGCCGGTGGACCCGTCGGCGAGCCCGCGGTGAAGCGGGCGAACACATGACCTGGCACGATGGGCGGGTGACCGCACCCCTGACGCCGCACGACCAGCCGCCGCCCCTGCCGCAGTACCCGGGCGCGGCGGTCTCCGGCGACGTATCGAAGGATGGACGTGCGGCCTTCACCGCCGAACTGCGGGAAGGTGCGCTGGTCGCCGTCGCCGTGGCGGTGACCGGGGTCGTGCTCGGGCTGCTGTGGCTGTGGCTCGCGCCCCTCATCCCGATGGTCTCCGACGGCAAGGCCATCTACCTCAGGGACAGCGAGGGCGAGGAAGCGGTCGGAGCGGACGGCACCTTCGTGCTGCTGGGACTCGCCATGGGCGCGGTGACGGCGGCCCTGGTCTTCTGGCGCCGGCGGCGCGGCGGCATCGGGGTCGTTCTCGGCCTGGCGGTCGGCGGGCTGCTCGGCTCGGTGCTCGCCTGGCGCCTCGGGGTCTGGCTGGGCCCGACGAGCGACCTGATCGCCCATGCCAAGGAGGTCGGCCCGAAGGTCGTCTTCGACGGCCCGCTGCGGCTGCGCGCCAAGGGCGCCCTCGTCGCCTGGCCGGCCGCGGCCATGCTCGTACACCTCTGTCTGACGTCCGCCTTCGGGCCGCGGGAACCGCAGCAGCCGCAGTCGTGGGACACGTCCTACCCGGCACCGCACCCGGCGCCCCACCCCGCTCCGGGCCAGGGACCGTTCGCGCCGCCGGCCGACCGGAACCCGGCCGACCGGAACCCGGCGGACCGGAACCCGCCCGTCCAGGGATCCGGCGAGCAGGATCCCTGGCAACGGGGTCCTGAGCACGGGAGCCCTGAACGCGGGGGCCCTGCGTTCTAGGGCCTGTCGTCTGGCCCTAGGCCGGCCGCCGGCCGTGGTTGGCGCGGCCTTTCCTTATCCGCCATTTCCGCATGCGGGTGCGTCGGGACATGGTGTCGGCTCCCCTCGTCGCGGGTGCTCCGTCCGGGACACCGTGCGCGCATCGGGCGCAATCGTCCAGAAGGACTGCGGGGTTCCGCTAAATCGGCTGGATCCGGGCGACCGGCGCGGTGATCGCGGTGGTGAGCCGGACCAGGTCCTGCGGGGCGAGTTCGACCTCCAGGCCGCGCTTGCCGGCCGAGACGAACACCGTGGTGTGGGTCAGGGCGGAGACGTCCACGACCGTGCGCAGCCGCTTGCGCTGGCCCAGCGGGGAGATGCCGCCCAGCACGTAACCCGTGGTGCGTTCGGCCGCCGCGGGGTCGGCCATCGCGGCGCGCTTGCCGCCGACCGCGGACGCGAGCGCCTTGAGGTCGAGCGAGCCGGCGACCGGGACCACGGCGACAGTCAGCGCCCCGTCGACATCGGCGACCAGTGTCTTGAACACCCGCTCGGGAGCCGTGCCCAGCGCCTCGGCGGCCTCGCCGCCGTACGAGGCGGCCGCCGGGTCGTGGGCATAGGCGTGGACGGTGAAGGCGGCGCCGTCCTGCTCCAGCGCGACGGTGGCGGGGGTGCCGCCGGTGGTCGCCTTGGACTTCCTGGCCATGACGTGCCGTCTCCGATCCATGGTCCTGTCGGTGGTCCCTGCCGGTCCCTGCCGGGTGCTCCGGACGGCCCCGGGGTCAGTTGAGGCTGGCCGGCTGACGGGTCAGGTCGACGGCGGGCAGCGAGGGGAGCTTGCCGATGACGGCGGCCTCGCGGCGCAGCAGCGGCAGTTCGGCCGCCAGCCGGGCCGCGGTGTCCGGCGCCTCCAGCAGCAGCTGCTTGGCCGAGGTCTCGAAGATCGTCGCGGCGGCCACCAGATAGGACAGCACGGACGGGTCGTCGGGCAGTTCCTGCACCGCGACCAGGGTGCGGTCCTGCGCTCCGGCGAGCCGCTTCTGATAGGTGCGGAAGGCCCTGGCGACACCGGCGGCCAGCGTGCCCGCGCCCTCGCCCGGCTCCTCCGGCAGCTCCTCCACCTCGGCGGTCAGATACGGACCTGACGCGTCGACCGACAGCAGCCGGAAGCGGGTGGTGCCGGTGGCGACCACTTCGAAGCCGCCGTCCTCGCGCTCCCCGATGGTGGCGGCCTCCGCGATGCACCCGACCTGGAACAGCGCCCTGGCCGGATCGGGGCCGAGCCCGGCCCCGGCGGTGGTGTCCACCCCGTCCGGGCCGGTCGGTGCCACCTCGTTCCCGTCCTTGATGGCGACCACGGCGAAGCGGCGCGGGGCGTCCTCGGGCAGCGCGAGCAGATCGCCCACGAGCGCGCGGTACCGCTCCTCGAAGATGTGCAGGGGCAGAACGAGACCCGGGAAAAGAGCCGAGTTCAGCGGGAAGAGCGGAAGGCGAGCGGTCACAATCGGACAGCGTACGTGCTGCTCCGGTCGCCGGACGGGGTGCTTTCGCCGCGCAAGCTTCACCGGGTCGCTCCATATCGTCCCCGTAACGACACGCCCGGGCCCCCGGTCAGCCCCTGCGCAGCAGCCGGGAGGCGCCCGCCGCGACGGTGGTGGCCAGGATCCAGCCCAGCAGGACGAGGACGGTGGCCGCCCACTGCGCGCCGCCGGACGGTTTCCACGCGCTGTCCTGGCCCAGGTCGATGACCGGCAGCAGCAGGTCCAGGGCGTACAGCGGGGCGCTCCAGTGCGGGGCCTCGTCCGGTTTCAGCGCCGGCGGCGCGTGAAGGCTGAAGAAGGTGGCGCCGATCGCCCACAGCACCGCCATCCACACGGCGGCCCGGCCCGGCCGGTACCCGTAGCCGACGGTGATGTCCTGGAGATACCCCCACAGCGTGCCGGCCAGCGGCAGCGCCTCACGGCGGCGCCGCTGCTTGGCGAGCAGCACCTCGCGCGCGTCGGAGTCCTCACCGCCGGCCCGCAGCGCCGCGGCGAGGTGCTCGTACGGCTCCGGGCTGTACTCGGGGGTGGCGGCGGCCAGCCAGGCGATGCGGTCGCGCAGCGGGAACGCCCCCGCCGGGCTGAGCGTGGTGTAGCTGAAGCCCGCCAGGTCCAGGCCGCCGGACTCCGGCCAGCTCTGCCGGGTGTCGGTGAGGTTGCCCACCCGGGCGCCGGCCAGTGAGACGGTGCCGGTCGGCGGCTGGCTGAGCGTGAAGCGCAGTTCCGGTGTCTGGATCCGCCGCAGCGACAGCTGCTGGGAGCCGGTGAGCCGGAACCGCGCCCGGGTGATGATCACCGCGTTGCCGAACCGGCCGTCGTCCAGCCGGACCGCGCCCTCGCAGCTGAAGTTGCGGGTCCGCACCCCGGCCGGCGGGGTGCCGCCGCTGTCCCCGCCGGTGGCCATCCAGCCGGCGCTCAGATAGAGGGTGTGCTCGACGGTGACCCGCGCGGCGTTCAGCGCGTAACGGCCGTAGGGGTTGTGCAGCAGGCTGCCGCGCAGGCTCAGCCGCCCGCCGATGCGGGCGCTGCGCAGGCTGATCTCGCCGGTCACGTCCATCAGCTCGGCCTCGACGTCCTGGGCGACGCTGAGCCCGTCGGCGGCGATCGCCCGGCCGTGCCGGTCGCGGCCCACCGTGAGCTGGTTGAGCAGCAGATCGGTGCCGATGTGCGCGTCGGTGAGCCGTATGCCGCCCTCGATGGAGCACTGCGGCAGATGCAGATCACCGGTGGTGGTGAGGCGGGCCGCCTCCAGGCGGGGGATCGAGCAGTGCACCATGCGCAGCGTCGTGAACTGGCACTCGGGCAGCAGGATCTGCTGGTCGAAGTGGCAGTCGTGCATCTCCACGTACGGGGTGACCTGGCCGCCCGACAGATTCAGCTGGCCGCTGATGCGGGCCCCGGAGAGCTTGACGCACGCGACCCGGCCGGGCTCGGCGGGCGGTCCGTCCAGCAGGAGCGTGGCGATCACCTCGGCGCGTACCGTCCGCTCCGGGCCCCAGGCCCGGTCGGTGGCCGGGTCGTCCCGCTCGGGGATGCCGGTGCGCAGATCGTGCACCACACCCCGGCGGAAGGCGGTCCACAGATCCTTCTCCGGCTCGGTCCAGTCACCCGGCGCCCTGATCCCCGACGGCTCGGTCACCGCGTCCCCTCCCGGTTCCGTGTCGCACCGTGCGACACACGGAACCGTAGCCCGGCGTGATCACCGGCCGGGGACGTATCAGGGAGTGGAACCGGAGAACGGCTGAGAACAGCGTTCTCTACACTTGACAGGGTGATCTCCCGAATCGATCTGCGTGGTGCCGCCTTCCCGGAGGACGGCATCGACCGCGACCTGCTGCCCCGAGCCGAGTTCGACGTGGAAGCCGCCCTGGACCAGGTGCGGCCCATCTGCGAGGACGTACGCCATCGTGGGACCGCGGCGCTGATCGACTACGCGCGGAAGTTCGACGGCGTCACCCTGGAGCGCGTCCGGGTGCCCGCGGTGGCACTGGCGACCGCCCTGGAGGAGCTGGACCCGAAGATCCGCGCCGCCCTGGAGGAGTCGATCCGGCGGGCCAGGATCGTGCACCACGAGCAGCGCCGCACCGACACGACGGTGCAGGTGGTGCCCGGTGGCACGGTCACCGAGCGCTGGGTGCCGGTCGAGCGCGTCGGGCTGTACGTGCCGGGCGGACTGGCCGCCTACGCGTCGTCCGTCGTCATGAACGTGGTCCCGGCCCAGGAGGCCGGCGTCGAGGGCATCGCCGTCTCGTCGCCCCCGCAGAAGGACTTCGGCGGCCTGCCCAACCCGACGATCCTCGCCGCCTGCGCGCTGCTCGGCGTGGACGAGGTCTACGCCGCCGGCGGCGCCCAGGCCATCGCGATGTTCGCGTACGGCACCGAGGAGTGCCGTCCGGTCAACCTGGTCACCGGTCCCGGCAACATCTACGTCGCGTCGGCCAAGCGGCTGCTCAAGGGCCGGATCGGGATCGACGCCGAGGCCGGTCCGACCGAGATCGCCGTCCTCGCCGACGCCACCGCTGACCCGGTGCACGTCGCCGCCGACCTGATCAGCCAGGCCGAGCACGACACCCTGGCGGCGGCCGTGCTGGTCACCACCTCGGTGGAGCTGGCCGAGCGGGTCGAGAAGGAGCTGGCGGCGCAGGTCGGTGTCACCAAGCACAGCGAGCGCATCCTGGCCGCGCTGGCCGGCCGGCAGTCGGCCGTGGTGCTGGTCGACACGATCGACCAGGGCCTCGCCGTCGTCGACGCCTACGGCGCGGAGCACCTGGAGATCCAGACCGCGGACGCCGCCGCCGTCGCCGCCCGGGTCCGCAACGCCGGCGCGATCTTCGTCGGCGCGTACGCCCCGGTCTCGCTCGGCGACTACTGCGCCGGCTCGAACCACGTACTGCCCACCGGCGGCTGCGCCTGCCACTCCTCGGGCCTGTCCGTGCAATCGTTCCTGCGCGGCATCCACGTCGTGGACTACAGCCGCGACGCGCTCGCCGAGGTCACCCACCACGTGGTGACGCTCGCCGACGCCGAGGACCTGCCCGCGCACGGCGCCGCGCTCCGGGCCCGCTTCGACTGGCAGGTGCCCCAGTGACCCGCACGGGCTCCGGCATCGGCATCGACGATCTGCCCATCCGTGACGAGCTGCGCGGCCTGACCCCCTACGGCGCGCCGCAGCTCGACGTCCCGGTGCGGCTGAACACCAACGAGAACCCGTACCCGCTGCCCGAGGCCCTCGTGCGGCGGATCGGCGAGCGGGTCACCGAGGCCGCCAGGGCGCTGAACCGCTACCCGGACCGGGACGCGGTGGAGCTGCGCACCGAGCTGGCCGCGTACCTCAGCCGCACCGCCGGCCACGGGGTCACCAAAGAGCAGGTGTGGGCGGCCAACGGTTCGAACGAGGTCATCCAGCAGTTGCTGCAGACCTTCGGCGGACCCGGGCGCAGCGCGATCGGCTTCGAGCCCTCGTACTCGATGCACGCGCTGATCTCGCGCGGCACCGGCACCGGGTGGATCTCCGGGCCGCGCCGCGCGGACTTCACCATCGACGTGGACGCCGCCGTGGCGGAGATCGCCGCGCGCCGGCCGGACGTCGTCTTCATCTGCTCGCCGAACAACCCCACCGGCACGGCCGTCGAAGCCGACACCGTACTGGCGCTGTACGAGGCGGCGCAGGCCGCCCGGCCGTCGCTGGTCGTCGTCGACGAGGCGTACGTCGAGTTCTCGCACCGGCCGTCGCTGCTGTCGCTCATCGAGGGCCGGCCGAACCTGGTCGTCAGCCGCACCATGTCGAAGGCGTTCGGCGCGGCAGGGCTGCGGCTCGGCTACCTCGCCGCGGACCCGGCCGTCGTCGACGCCGTCCAGCTGGTGCGCCTGCCGTACCACCTGTCGGCCGTCACGCAGGCCACCGCGCTCGCGGCGCTGGAGCACACCGATACGCTGCTGGGGTACGTCGAGCAGCTCAAGGCCGAGCGGGACCGACTGGTCACCGAATTGCGCGCCCTGGGCTGCGAGGTCACGGACTCGGACGCGAACTTCGTGCAGTTCGGCCGCTTCGCGGACAGCCACGCCGCCTGGCAGGCGATCCTCGACCGCGGCGTGCTCGTCCGCGACAACGGTGTACCGGGATGGCTGCGGGTCACCGCGGGCACCCCGGAGGAGAACGACGCGTTCCTGGACGCGGTTCGCGCAATGCAGAAGGAGACCGTATGACCCGCGTGGGCCGTGTGGAACGCACCACCAAGGAAACGTCCGTCGTCGTCGAGATCGACCTGGACGGCAGGGGCGACGTCTCCGTATCCACCGGTGTCGGCTTCTACGACCACATGCTCGACCAGCTCGGCCGCCACGGACTCTTCGACCTGTCGGTCAAGACCGAGGGCGACCTGCACATCGACACCCACCACACCATCGAGGACACCGCCCTCGCGCTCGGCGCCGCCTTCCGGCAGGCGCTCGGCGACAAGGTCGGGATCTACCGCTTCGGCAACTGCACGGTGCCGCTGGACGAGTCGCTCGCCCAGGTCACCGTGGACCTGTCGGGCCGTCCCTACCTGGTGCACACCGAGCCCGAGAACATGGCTCCCATGATCGGCTCGTACGACACGACGATGACCCGGCACATCCTGGAGTCCTTCGTCGCGCAGGCGCAGATCGCGCTGCACGTCCACGTCCCGTACGGCCGCAACGCGCACCACATCGTGGAGTGCCAGTTCAAGGCCCTGGCCCGCGCCCTGCGGTACGCCTCCGAGCGTGACCCGCGCGCGGCCGGCATCCTCCCCTCGACCAAGGGCGCACTGTGAACACCGCATCGACCGTCTACATCGTCCTCGGGCTCTTCCTCGCCGGCGGCGTCTACTCCTTCTGGAAGCAGAAGCTTCCGACGGGCGTCATCGTCCTGCTCGGCATCGGTGCGCTCATGGCGTTCGGTGCCGGCCTGATGTCGCTGTAGGGGGCCGCCATGAGCAAGAGCGTGGTTGTCCTCGACTACGGATTCGGCAACGTCCGCTCGGCCGAGCGCGCGCTGGCGCACGTCGGCGCCGACGTCGAGATCACCAGTGACTTCGACCGGGCCATGAACGCCGACGGGCTGCTGGTGCCCGGCGTCGGGGCGTTCGCCGCCTGCATGGCCGGGCTGAAGTCGGTCCGCGGTGAGTGGATCATCGGCCGGCGGCTGTCCGGCGGCCGGCCCGTGATGGGGATCTGCGTCGGGATGCAGATCCTGTTCGCGCGCGGGGTGGAGCACGGCACCGAGACCGAGGGCTGCGACGAGTGGCCCGGCACGGTCGAGCCGTTGCAGGCCCCGATCGTCCCGCACATGGGCTGGAACACGGTCAAGGCGCCCGAGGACACCCGGCAGTTCGCCGGTCTCGACGCCGACGCCCGCTTCTACTTCGTGCACTCGTACGCGGTGCGGGAGTGGGAGCTGGAGGTCACCAACCCCCATATCCGCTCACCGAAGGTCACCTGGGCCACGCACGGCGAACCGTTCGTCGCCGCCGTGGAGAACGGCCCGCTGTGGGCCACCCAGTTCCACCCCGAGAAGTCCGGCGACGCCGGTGCCCAGCTGCTGACCAACTGGCTCGACCACCTCTAGAACCTCTAGGACGTCACTTCCTATGGCTACGAACCGCCTCGAACTCCTTCCCGCCGTCGACGTCCGCGACGGCCAGGCCGTCCGCCTCGTCCATGGCGAGTCCGGCTCCGAGACGTCCTACGGCGACCCGCTGGCCGCCGCCCTCGCCTGGCAGCAGGCGGGCGCCGAGTGGCTGCACCTGGTGGACCTGGACGCGGCCTTCGGCACCGGTGACAACCGGGCGCGGATCGCCGAGGTCGCGGGATCGATGGACATCAAGGTCGAGCTGTCCGGCGGCATCCGCGACGACGCGTCGCTCGCGGCGGCACTGGCCACCGGCTGCACCCGCGTCAACCTCGGCACCGCCGCCCTGGAGACGCCCGAGTGGGTCGCCAAGGTCATCGCCGAGTACGGCGACCGGATCGCGGTCGGCCTGGACGTCCGCGGCACCACCCTGCGCGGCCGCGGCTGGACCCGCGACGGCGGCGACCTGTTCGAGACGCTCGCCCGGCTGGACTCCGAAGGGTGCGCCCGGTACGTCGTCACCGACATCGCCAAGGACGGCACCCTCCAGGGACCCAACCTGGAACTGCTGAAGAACGTGTGCGCCGCCACCGACAAGCCCGTCGTCGCGTCCGGTGGCGTCTCGTCGCTCGACGATCTGCGCGCGATCGCCACGTTGGTACCCGAAGGTGTCGAAGGCGCCATCGTGGGCAAGGCCCTTTACGCCAAGGCGTTCACCTTGGAAGAGGCGTTGGAGGCCGTTTCACGATGACCGAATCCCCCGCAGTTCGCCGCGTGCAGTCCGACCACAGCCCCTGGGAGGAGACCATGGGCTTCGCCCGTGCCGTCGCGGCCGGGGACCGGGTCATCGTCGCGGGCACCATGCCACTGGTCGGCGGTGTGGTGCGGGGCGAGGGAAGCCCGTACGAGCAGACGCTGCTCGCCTTCGGCAACGCGATCGCCGCGCTGGAGCCGTTCGGCCTCGGGGCCGACAGCGTCATCCGCACCCGGATGTACCTCAGCCACGCCCGGGACGCGGAGGATGTCGGCCGCGCCCACAAGGAACTGTTCGGCGATGTACGGCCGGCCGCGACGATGGTCGTCGTCAACGGCTTCGTCGACTCGCGGGTGCTGGTCGAGGTCGAGGTCGAAGCGTATCGAGGAGCCCCTGAATGACCCTCGCGGTCCGAGTCATCCCCTGCCTGGACGTGGACAACGGCCGGGTCGTCAAGGGCGTCAACTTCCAGAACCTGCGGGACGCGGGCGACCCCGTCGAGATGGCGAAGCTCTATGACGCCGAAGGCGCGGACGAGCTGACGTTCCTCGACATCACCGCCTCCTCGGGCGACCGCGAGACCACCTACGACGTGGTGCGCCGTACCGCGGAACAGGTCTTCATCCCGCTCACCGTCGGCGGTGGCGTCCGCACCACGGACGACGTCGACAAGCTGCTGCGCGCCGGAGCGGACAAGGTCGGCGTCAACACCGCCGCCATCGCCCGCCCGGACCTGATCCGGGAGATCGCCGAGCGCTTCGGCCGACAGGTGCTCGTGCTCTCCGTCGACGCCCGGCGGAACGCGTCCGGCGGGTTCGAGGTCACCACGCACGGCGGCCGGCAGGGCACCGGTATCGACGCCGTCGAATGGGCGCACCGGGCCGCGGAACTGGGCGCCGGGGAGATCCTGCTGAACTCGATGGACGCCGACGGCACCAAGGACGGCTACGACCTCGCCATGATCGAGGCCGTCCGCAAGCACGTCACCGTCCCCGTCATCGCCTCCGGCGGCGCCGGCAAGCTCGCCGACTTCGCCCCCGCGGTGGCGGTCGGCGCCGACGCGGTGCTGGCGGCATCGGTCTTCCACTTCGGGGACCTGCGCATCGGGGACGTCAAGAACGCGCTGCGCGAGGCCGGTCACCCCGTCCGCTGAGGAGTCCGTCCGTTCACCTGCCCTTGCTCAGCGCCCGCAGGTACTCGCGGTTCATCGCCGCGATGGACGGCAGCGGGATGCCCTTCGGGCAGGCCGTGGCGCATTCACCGGTGTTGGTGCAGCCGCCGAAGCCCTCGGCGTCCATGGCCCCGACCATGTCCAGCACGCGGGACTCGCGCTCGGGCGCCCCCTGCGGCAGCACGTTGAGGTGGACGACCTTCGCCGAGGTGAAGAGCATCGCCGAGCCGTTCGGGCAGGCCGCCACGCAGGCGCCGCAGCCGATGCACTCGGCGTGCTCGAAGGCGGTGTCGGCGACCGGCTTGGGCACCGCGGTGGCGTGCGCCTCCGGGGCGGCGCCGGTGGGCGCGGTGATGTAGCCGCCGGAGCCGATGATGCGGTCGAACGCGGACCGGTCGACGACGAGGTCCTTGACCACCGGGAAGGCGGCGGCGCGCCACGGCTCGACGTCGATGGTGTCGCCGTCGGTGAAGTGCCGCATGTGCAGCTGGCAGGTGGTGGTCCGCTCGGGGCCGTGCGCCCGGCCGTTGATGACCATGCCGCAGGCGCCGCAGATGCCCTCGCGGCAGTCGTGGTCGAACGCCACGGGCTCGTCACCGGCGAGGATCAGCTCCTCGTTCAGATGGTCCAGCATCTCCAGGAACGACATGTCGGGGGAGATGCCGGTGACGTCGTAGGTGGTCATCCGGCCCGGCTCGTCGGGGCCGGTCTGCCGCCAGATGCGCAGGGTCAGTTTCACGCGTAGCTCCGCTGGGTGGGGTGGACGTGCTCGAAGACCAGGTCTTCTCGGTGCAGGACGGGGGCGCGGCCGATACCGGTGAACTCCCAGGCCGCGGCGTACGCGAAGGACTCGTCGTCGCGGGCGGCCTCGCCGTCCGGGGTCTGGCTCTCCTCGCGGAAGTGGCCGCCGCACGACTCGGCGCGGTGCAGGGCGTCCAGGCACATCAGCTCGGCGAGTTCCAGATGGTCGGCGATGCGGTTGGCCTGCTCCAGTGACTGGTTGAGGTCGGCGCCGGAGCCGGGCACCCTGACCCGGCGCCAGAACTCGTCGCGCAGCTGCGGGATGCGGTTCAGGGCCTTGCGCAGCCCGGTCTCGGTGCGGGCCATGCCGCACTCGTCCCAGAGCAGCTCGCCCAGTTCGCGGTGGAAGGACTCGGGGGTGCGGTCGCCGTTGACGGCGAGCAGCAGGTTGAGCCGGTCCTCGGTGTCGGCGACGGCCTCGGCGACCGCCGGATGCGCGGGGTCCACGGTGTCGTGCGGGTGCCGGGCCAGATAGTCGTTGAGGGTGGCCGGCAGGACGAAGTAGCCGTCGGCCAGGCCCTGCATGAGGGCGCTGGCGCCCAGCCGGTTGGCGCCGTGGTCGGAGAAGTTGGCCTCGCCGATGGCGAAGAGACCGGGCACCGTGGTCTGCAGGTCGTAGTCGACCCACAGGCCGCCCATCGTGTAGTGGATCGCGGGATAGATCCGCATCGGCGCCGCGTACGGGTCCTCGGCGGTGATCCGCGCGTACATCTCGAAGAGGTTGCCGTACTTCTCCTCCACCGCGGCGCGGCCGGTCCTGGTGATGGCGTCGGCGAAGTCCAGATAGACGCCCTGCCCGCCGGGTCCGACGCCGCGCCCCTCGTCGCAGACGTTCTTGGCGGCGCGCGAGGCGATGTCGCGGGGCACCAGGTTGCCGAACGCCGGGTAGAGCCGCTCCAGGTAGTAGTCCCGCTCCTCCTCCGGGATCGCGTTCGGCGGGCGTTCGTCGCCCCGCACCTTCGGGACCCAGATCCGGCCGTCGTTGCGCAGCGACTCGCTCATCAGCGTCAGCTTCGACTGGTGGTCGCCGGAGCGCGGGATGCAGGTGGGGTGGATTTGGGTGAAGCAGGGATTGGCGAAGTACGCGCCGCGCCGGTGGGCCCGCCAGATGGCGGTGGCGTTGGAGTTCTTGGCGTTGGTCGACAGATGGAAGACGTTGCCGTAGCCGCCGGAGGCGAGCACCACCGCGTCCGCGAAGTAGGTGTCGATGCGGCCGGTGACCAGATCGCGGGCGACGATGCCGCGCGCCCGGCCGTCGACCACGATCAGATCGAGCATCTCGGTCCGCGCGTGCATCTCGACCGTGCCGGCCGCGATCTGCCGGGTGAGCGCCTGGTACGCGCCGAGCAGCAGCTGCTGGCCGGTCTGCCCGCGGGCGTAGAAGGTCCGCGACACCTGGACGCCGCCGAACGAGCGGGTGTCGAGGAGACCGCCGTACTCGCGGGCGAACGGGACGCCCTGGGCGACGCACTGGTCGATGATCTCCACCGACACCTGCGCGAGGCGGTGCACATTGGACTCCCGGGCGCGGAAGTCACCGCCCTTGACGGTGTCGTAGAACAGCCGCTGCACCGAGTCGCCGTCGTTGCGGTAGTTCTTGGCGGCGTTGATGCCGCCCTGCGCGGCGATGGAGTGCGCCCTGCGCGGCGAGTCCTGATAGCAGAACTGCACGACGTGGTAGCCCTGTTCGGCCAGCGTGGCGCCGGCCGCGCCGCCGGCCAGCCCGGTGCCGACCACGATGACGGTGTGCCGGCGGCGGTTGGCCGGGTTCACCAGCTTCGCCTCGAAGCGGCGGCGGTCCCAGCGCTCGGCGATCGGGCCTTCGGGGGCCTTGGTGTCGACGACGGGTTCGCCGGTGGTCCAGCGCGAGTAGTCGGTCATGTCAGCTCACGACTCCAGTCATGACGGCAACGGGCACGGCGATGAATCCGCAGGTCAGGACGAGCGCCAGGGCGTTGGCCAGGGCTTTCAGCGCGCGGTCCCGCCGGGCGTTGTTGGCGCCGAGGGTCTGCGCGGCGCTCCAGAAGCCGTGCCGGATGTGCAGGCCGAGGGCGAGCATCGCCACGATGTAGAAGACATCGGCGTACCAGTTGCGGAAGTCGGCGACGATGTTCTCGTAGGGGTGGTGCGCCTGGCCGCGCGGATTCACCGTCAGCGTCGTCAGGTCCAGGATGTGCCAGACGATGAACAGCGCGAGGATCACGCCGCCCCAGCGCATGGTGCGGGTGGCGTAACTGGCGCGCTGCCGCCGGTGGGCGTACTTCGCGGGCCGGGCGGCCCGGTCCCGCCGGCTCAGCTGGTACGCCGCGACGCCGTGCAGCACGACGGCCGCCACGAGGCCCAGCCGCATCAGCCACAGGAACCAGCCGTAGTGCAGCACGGGCTCGCCGATGGTGCGCAGCCAGGCCGCGTAGGCGTTGAACTCCGGGGAGCCGAAGAAGATCTTCAGATTGCCGAGCATGTGCCCGACGAGGAAGAGCAGCATCGCCACCCCGGTGACGGCCATGACCGCCTTCTTGCCGACGGTCGAACGCCACAGGGCCGCCGCGGGGGATGGTCGCCGTTCCGTACGTGTCGCCAGTGCCATGGACAGGACGCTAGGCCGGGCGCCGCCATCCGTCCAAGACATGATGTGGCTGCTTTCGATAGGCAATGCCTATGCGGCGATCTAGGCTGGCACCATGCAGCTGCACCAGCTCCAGTACTTCGCCGCCGTCGCGGACCTGCGGCACTTCACCCGCGCCGCCGAGAGCGTCCATGTGGCCCAGCCGTCGCTGTCGCAGCAGATCCGGGCGCTGGAACGGGAACTGGGCGCCGAGCTGTTCCACCGCGCCCGGGGCCACATCACCCTCACCGACGCGGGGGAGGTCCTGCTGCCGCTGGCCCGCCGGATCCTCGCCGACGCCGAGACCGCGCGCCGCGAGGTCCAGGAGGTGGCCCACCTCCAGCGCGGCCGGGTGCGGCTCGGGGCGCCGCCGAGCCTGTGCGCCAGCCTGGTCCCCGATGTCCTGAAGGACTTCCACCGGCGGTACCCCGGTGTCGACCTGGTGGTCCACGAGGACGGCTCGCAGGACCTCGTGCGGGTACTGGCCGCCGGGGAGCTCGACCTCGCCCTGATCATCACCCCGCTCCCCGTCCAGGCTCCCGCCCTGGCCACCGAGGAGCTCCTGCGCGAGGAACTGGTGGCGGTCTCTTCGCCGGCCGATCCCGCTCCGGTGCGCCGCAAGCAGCTACGGATCGAGGACCTGCGCGGCCGTCCGATGGTGATGTTCCGCCGAGGCTACGACCTGCGGGAGTACACCCTCGCGGCCTGCCGGGCGGCCGGCTTCGAGCCGTCCTTCTCCGTCGAGGGCGGTGAGATGGACGCGGTTCTCGGCTTCGTCCGGGCCGGCCTGGGCCTCGCCGTGGTCCCCAGCATGGTCGCGGAGCGCTCCGGCCTGCGCATCACCCCGTTCGCCGCCCCGGGCCTGCACCGCACCATCTCCGTCGCGCACCGCGGCGACGTCTCCCCGCCCCGCGCCGCCCGCGAACTGCGCCGCATCCTGCTGGACGCCACACGGGACCGGTGACCGTCCGGCCCCGCCGACGGCTGCGCGACGGACCCGGTCTAGAGGCCGAGCTTGGTGTCGTACACCTTGGCCACGGCGGCCTTGTCGCCCTCGGTCCCGACCCGCGCCGCCTCCTGGCGGCCGAAGGCGAAGATCGTCAGCTCGCCCGGTTCACCGGTGACCGTCACGACCGGGGTGCCCTTGTGGGCGACGGCGGTCTGGCCGTCGGGGCGGCGCAGGACCAGCCCGACCGGGGACCTGCGGCCCGCGACCCGGGCCATGCGCTCCAGGCGCTTCCAGAGGGCGTCGGAGAAGACGCTGTCCAGCTCGCGGGGAGTCCACTCCGGCTGGGCGCGGCGGACGTCCTCGGCGTGGACGAAGAACTCGACGGTGTTGGCCGCCTCGTCGACCTGCTTGAGGGAGAACGGCGACATCCGCGGCGGCCCGGTGCGGATGAGCTGCACCAGCTCCTCGAACGGCTTCCGCGCGAACTCCTGCCGGACGCGCTCCATCCGGGCCGCGAGCTGCGGGATCACGATCCCGGCGGCGGCGTCGCTGCGGCGTTCGCGGATGACGACGTGCGCGGCCAGATCGCGGGCGGTCCAGCCGTCGCAGAGCGTCGGAGCACCCGCCCCGGCGCTCTCCAGCAGATCGGCGAGGAGCAGACGT
This sequence comes from Streptomyces sp. H39-C1, assembly GCF_027158125.1. Lineage (NCBI taxonomy): Bacteria > Bacillati > Actinomycetota > Actinomycetes > Kitasatosporales > Streptomycetaceae > Streptomyces > Streptomyces sp. H39-C1. The sequence continues at coordinate 470 of NZ_JAPVLS010000032.1, read as the reverse complement.
TCACGCTGCGCATGAGTCGACATGACGTCAGGTTAGGTCCACTCCTCGCCGCGCGGCTACGGCAGGGCCTTGGTGAGCTTCTTCCCGTCGACCTTGTTGCTGAGGGTCAGCGAGCAGGAGATCGTGTCCTTCTTCTGGATCTGGTACGTCATGAGCGACGGGTACAGCGCGTAGTAGTAATAGGTCTTGCCGTCGGCCGGGATACGGGCGAGACGCTTCTTGGCGTCCGGCTCGCACAGCTTCAGCACCTTGCTCTGGAGCTCGGTCTCGGTGGTGAAGCTGCCGGTCAGGGTCTCGTTCGCGACGACCTCGCCGTCGTGCGGCGAACTGCACGAGCGGGTCGTGACGACGGACACGCTGCTGTCCAGGCCGGGGTGGTCGAAGCACTTGCCCGGGTTCAGCACGACGTACGGCACCAGGTCCGGGGTCGGGCTGCTGCTGGTGGAGCCGGTGGTCGGCAGGTCGGTGGG